>DASSFT010000049.1:0-9935 GCA_035694045.1 Chitinophagaceae bacterium | reverse complement strand
GTTTGTTGGGATTGTACAGCAGGCGAAGTCATTGTATTCAAAGGTCAAAAAGAAAAAAGGAGTTACTAATTTCCCATAGTAATAAGCTTGTTAGATAGAATTAATTCTCAACTGATAACCTCAGGAGAACATTTCTTTTATCTTATCAAAAAATCCTTTTTCGTTTTTATCGGGATGAGGTTTAAAGTTCTGGGCATTGCTTAATTTTTCCAGCAACGCTTTTTCTTCCGCCGTAAGATGCTGAGGGGTCCAGACATTTACATGGATCAACTGGTCTCCTTTTTCGTAGGAGTTGACAGCCGGAAAGCCCTTTCCTTTCAGCCGGAATATTTTTCCGCTCTGTGTCCCAGGTGGGATCTTGATCTTGGCCCGACCATCAATGGTAGGTACTTCAAGCTGGGTTCCGAATACGGCATCTGTAAATGAAATATGAAGATCATATGCAGCGTTCAGGCCTTCACGCTGTATCTCTTTGTGCTGCTCTTCCTCTATAAGAATAACGAGATCGCCCGCAGTTCCGCCTCTTTCACCGGCATTCCCTTTACCACTTATGTTGAGCTGCATTCCTTCCTGAACGCCAGCCGGAATATCCATACTGACGGTTTCTTCGCCATATACTCTTCCTTCGCCACGGCATACAGTACATTTCGAAGTTATAGTGGAACCTTCGCCATTACAGGTAGGGCAGGTGGTCACTGTCTGCATTTGACCTAAAAAAGTTTGCTGCACTCTTCTTACCTGGCCACTGCCGCCGCAGGTGCTGCAGGTCTGAACACTATTTTTATCTTTTGCCCCGCTGCCACTGCACGTGTTACATACAACGTGTTTCTTTACTTTAATGTTCTTGGTAACGCCTTTGGCGATCTCTTCGTAAGTAAGTTTTAGCTTGATACGAAGATTACTTCCTCTTATCCCGCGGGCACGCTGGCCACCGCGGCCACGTTGACCTCCTCCAAAGAAATTTCCGAAAAGATCATCACCGAAGATATCTCCAAACTGGCTAAAGATATCTTCCATGTTCATATTGCCATACCCGCCGCGGCCATTACCGCTTACACCGGCATGGCCATACCTGTCATATTGCGCTTTTTTATCGGTATCGCTTAATATTTCATAGGCTTCCGCAGCCTCTTTGAATTTTTCTTCTGCTGCTTTATCACCCGGGTTACGGTCAGGATGAAACTGCATGGCAACTTTGCGGTACGATTTTTTAATCTCGTCGGCGGAAGCGTTTTTGGAAACACCCAATACTTCGTAATAGTCTCTCTTCGACATAATTTAATTTGAAAATTCCGGAATCATTCCATCGTCTATTTTCCTACAACGACCTTCGCGTGACGGATGATCTTGTCATTAAGATAATAACCTTTCATCACTTCATCTACTACTTTACCTTTTAATTCCGGGCTAGGAGCAGGAATTTCAGTAATGGCCTCATGGAGATCCGGATCAAACTCTTTGCTGATCGTTTCCATTGGTTTCAGACCTCTGCCCTGCAACAGATTTCGGAGTTTGTTAAATACCAGCGAGACACCTTCCTTTATTTCTTTGGTATCATTACTTGTTTCAATCTGCTTCTGTGCCCTGTCGCAGTCGTCAAGCACATCCAGCAGGTCAGTAATCACTTCCTTGCCGGCTGTTTGGATCAATTCAAGCCTCTCCCGGGCATTTCTCCTTTTGAAGTTTTCAAACTCGGCCACATTCCTAAGGTATCTATCCTTCATTTCCCCCAATTCGGTCTTAAGCTTTTCGACTTCAGACTCGTTAACACCAGCACTTTCAACGGAAGCTTTTTCCCCAGCATTCTCACCGGTCTTTACTTCCACATCGTCCTGGTTTTCAGTGGCTTTCTTTTTTGTATGTTTCTCTGTCATTATTTCGAAATTGTCTGCAAAAGTAAGGTTGTCAAGAATATTGCCAAGGAATAATAAGGGGACAAATTGACGGGCAACCGGAAGCCAGGTGCCGGGGAGGCAGAGATTGCTGATGATGCTAGATGCTAGATACTGGATGCTGGATACTGGATGGCGGATACTAGATACCGGGTAGTCGATAAAGGGCACTATTGCATCTAGCATCTAGCATCAAGTATCTAGTATCCAGCCTACTTTTGCCGAATGATTAAGATCCATCTTCGAAAGAAAATTTCCCAAAGAGTGGTTAATGGACATCCCTGGATATTCAACAATGAAATCGAAACCATAGACGAGACAATAAAAGGAGGAGAAATTGTTGAGGTTTATACGCATGACAAAAAATTTGTCGGAAAAGGATATTTCAATCCCAAATCACAGATAGTAATCCGCCTGTTGACAAGAAATAAAAATGAAGACATCAACGATAAGTTTTTCTACAATCGTATCCTCGAATGCTGGGAGTACCGAAAAAAATTAGGCTATATAGAAAATTGCAGGTTAGTATTTGGAGAAGCAGATTCATTGCCCCAGCTCATCATTGACAAATTCAACGATCATTTCGTCATTCAAACCCTGGCACTGGGTATTGATGTGTGGAAACATGCAATTACGGATGCATTAAAGAAAATATTTGATCCCAAAGGAATTTATGAACGGAACGATGTGCCGGTAAGAGAGCTTGAAGGATTAAGTCAGCAAAAAGGCTTCCTGTCCGAGCCTTTTGATACAAAAATTATCATTAACGAAAATGGTTTGAAATTTCATGTCGACCTGGAGAATGGACAAAAGACCGGTTATTTTCTCGACCAGCAGGATAACCGCAGAGCGATTCAACAAATTGTAAAAGGTGCCGAAGTACTCGGGGCCTTTACATACACAGGAACGTTTGAGATACATGCTGCACATTATGGAGCCCGTTCGGTCCTGGGATTGGATATTTCTGAGAATGCAGTGACCCAGGCAAACAGGAATGCAGAACTGAACGGGGTGCAAAATACCTGCAGATTTGAAGCAGCCAATGCTTTCGACGTACTAAAGCAATGGGCCAAGGAAGGTCGTCAGTACGATGTAGTGATGCTTGATCCACCGGCATTCACCAAGAGCCGTGAAACCATTCAAAAGGCTATCACGGGATACAAGGAGATCAATCTTCGCGGAATGAAGCTGGTGAGGCCCGGAGGTTTCCTGGTAACCTCCTCCTGCACAAATCTTGTAACTGCAGAGATGTTCCGGGATATCCTGGGAATGGCTGCAAAAGATGCCAGGAGAAAGACCCGGCAGGTTGTTTTTCAAACGCAGTCTGCCGATCATCCTATTGTGTGGGGATTGGAAAACACGCAATACCTGAAATTCCTGGTTATGCAGGTTATTTGAAGACAAAAATGATCAAATGAAATTAGCGGGAAACCTGGAACTTGCCAGTGAAGAGTAATTTGTTAGAAGCATCCATTATATGGTATACATAAATACCACGATTATATTCGGAAAGAGTTAAAGTCGTTTTTTCAGAAACATTCTGGCTCTCATACATTTTCTTTCCTAAGAAATTATATACCACGAGAGTCATGCCTTTTTGATAGCTACCTTGAAGATCAATAGTGATATAAGACTGGGCTGGATTGGGATAAATCCTGACTTTAGCCGGTTGTGCAGCTTCTGGAGTAGGGCTAGGCACACGAGCTCCTTCCTGTCCTTTTACAGAAATTGCGGCTAAAAGAATAAATGACAATATTGGTAGAATTCGCCTCAACGAAACAAATTTACTTTTATTTTTCAATAATAGGTTGATTTTTGTAATTGTACAAAGTATTTGCCAGAAAAAGATAGCCTCTCCTGTAAATCAGGTATTTATACGTAGGGCTTTGCCGGCATTAACAAAAAATTCTGTTTAAACTATTGACTTAGAAGCGTGGGCAAAGGGTAGAGTTCTGGGCAGACCTGCTCATTCTTTTTGAAAAACCAATATAGGAGACAGAAAATTCATATCCGCCGCGACCAAGACTGGCGGGCTTAAGACGGGAAATATTTACATCATAGCTAAAAGCAAAAGAAAAGCCTGAATAATCCAGTTTGATCACCGGTATCAATGCATCGTTCCAGCGTATAAAAAGACCCCCGTGCAATACATAGTCAGGTTTTTCCAGTTGCGGGCCGATTTTCATACCGTACATCGCACCTGCCATAGTCTCCTGGTATTTCTCCTGCATAGAGTGATCCGCCTGCAAAGTGATGTAAGAGGACTCAGTTACGCCAAATCGAAACCCCGCTGAAGCGACCCATTTTGGTTTTAGTTGCACAGTGGGATCGCGGAAAAAGCTATTCCTGGGTTTAGTGAAATGATGATAGGCCAGGCCGAGATAAAAATTGTCTTCGGGATCAGCGGTCAGGTTGGAATTGTAGCTCATTCCAACACTTCCGTCCAAATAAGTATAATTGGGAATAACAAGGGTTTCACCATCGGTGCCACCGGTATAAGTGTTGTCCGTCGTGATCTTGCTCCTATCGAAATTCCGGTTTACAACCCCACCCATAAAGCCAAGTGACAGGTACCTGTTTTTATCTCCGCTAAGAGATTTATGATAATTAATCGCCGGAAGTATACTAATCTGTGTTAAAGCGGCAGTTCCGGCCCTGTCGAAGAGGAATTGACCACCAAAAGTTAAAAAATCATCGCTTTTCCCGATTGGAAATTTGTATTCGCCATTCAGCGACCCGGTCTTATAACCATCGGTTACACTGCGCCATTGATCACGATAAACCATTTGCAATCTAAAATCGCCGGTAAAGATGCCGGCAAGCCCTGGATTTCTCAACAAGGGTGTTTCGAAAAATTGCGAAAAATGGATATCCTGTGCTTTCAGCATGCCTTGCATACAAAGCAACAACAGCAGCAGGGAATATTTTCTTTTTATCATTTGCACATTTCTATCTTAAAAGAGTTACGTTTCCTTTTAACGGAATGATGGTATTGTTATCACAAAGGATTTCCATCATATAGATATAGACATCCGGGCCGGCCTTACGTCCTTTGAAATAGCCTGTCCATCCCGCCGATGGATCGTTCGGTGGAAAATCTTTTCTTTCAAACACAACCTCGCCCCACCTGTCAAATACGATCATGGATTTGATCCGGAAAAGCCCGGTTCCTCTTGGATAAAAGACTTCATTTTGTCCATCACCGTTTGGTGAAAAAGTATTGGGTACAAAAAAGTTTACTTTGTTACACAATACCGCAACAGTAATATCTCTTTGATTAACGCATCCAAACCTGTCTGTAACCTGTACAGTATATGTTGTATTTGATTTTGGGGTAGCAAAGGGTTTGGGACAATCAGTACAGCTTAGCTGTGTTGAAGGCACCCAGGCGTAAGATGTAATGCTGCCGGTATAATTCATCAGGAGATCGGCGCCGCCACCCACATTGATCGTAATCGGGTTTTGGACAGGTGTTGCTGTCGGAGGTGGTGATACGTATACAGTTTTGGTCGCGGTGTCACCACAACCAATTTTATTGGCAGCTATTAATTGAATAGACTGGTCGCCGGGAGTGTTGAAATTTATCGAGATATTTTGACTTGAAGAAGTTTGACCACTTCCATAACGCCATAACCAGGTTGTAATGGAGTCGGGCACCGCTATTATCCCGTTAAAAGGTTCATTCACATTGACACAAACCGTGTCTTTACCCACAATTGCAGGTTCAGGCGTTCGATAAACAAATACGGTATCAGTATACTGGCTGCTGCAATTACTCTGCGTCGTAACATTCAACGTTACGAGGTAAGTACCGGGCTGGGTAAACGTATGACTCGGGTCCTGCGCGTTAGAAGTAGTGCCATCTCCAAAGTCCCATGTCCTTGAAATGAGCGGTTCATTTTTGGTGGTGAAATCAGTGAATAACACGGTACCATTGTCGCAGAACTTCGTGCTGCTAGCTCCAAAAAGAGGAATAGCACCCAATACCTCTATCGGAGTACTATACCTTGTAAAAATACAACCTGTAAGAGTATCAATGACACTCACACTTGCACTGTTAATGCTGGGTCTTGAATAAAAATGGGTTAAGGTCGTGTTTTGCGATGAATCATAAGTGCCATCACCGAAATCAAAAATGAACTTAAAACCCGGTGGTGTCACCACGCTAAAATCAACTTGCAATGAATTGCACGCTGTTGTTATGGGGCTATGATTGACAAGGATATTATTTATATCATGAACAACAACGGAGGATTTTGCCGAATCAACACATCCTCCCGGTCCCACCACGTAAAGAGCAGGAGTAAAGTTGCCATACGTGCTGTAAAAATGGCTGGGATCCATTAGGGTTGATTGTGTTCCGTCTCCAAAATCCCAGTAGAAGGACTGATAGTCGCTGCCATGGAAAGAGAAACTTGTTCTTAATGGGGGGCAAATGGTGGTGGTATCCTGTAAATCAAAAGCGGCATGCGGACTTCTGATCTTGACATAGCTTGGCTTGGTTATACTGTCCGTACAGCCAGATGCATCGGTGATCTTCAGTGTTACCGTGTAGTCATTGTTTCCGACGGGATAACTATGTTGTGGATTGGCTGCTGTAGATGTGCCGCCATCACCGAAGCTCCATAGATAAGTTAATCCGACCCCGGCTGAACTGTCAACAAATTGAAGAGGCGTAGCGGGACAATAAAAAGTATCCGCCCTGAAGCCGGCTGCGGGATTGGTCACCAGCAATTTTGCAGGCAGTGAATAACTATCAGTACAGCCTGCATTATCTGTTATTGTTACTGAGACATCATATCCCCCGAGTGCAGAATAAGTATGAGAAAAAGGAGGACCGCTATAGGTTTGTTGTGTGCCATCCCCGAAGTTGAAGTGCCAACTGGCAATACCACCCACCGGTGTTGATTGATCGCTAAAGCTGACTGTCTTGTTAAGACAGGCGCCCGGTGTTGCCGAAATAAAACGGGCAGTGGGCCCATTCACCGTAATATAGTTTGTCAGTGTTTTTGTAGTTGTACATCCATTGATATCTGTCACCGTTAATGTTACATCATAAGTACCGTTGTTGGGCAGACTGTGAGTAACAGAGCGGCCTGTACCCCCCAGCACAGTTCCACCAACCGACCAACTATAGGTGTCGATATTGGCAGCATTGCTGTTTATGGCGGTCAATGTAAATGTTTCGTTCTTACAAACGGGATTCCGGCTGATAGAAAAATCTGCAGGTTCGCTCGCTATTGTTACAGGATTGGTAGTTGTATAAGAACAACTGCCATTAGTTACTGTTAGCGTTACATTATATGTTCCCGGCCCCGGATATGAGAAAGGAGGCGGGTTTTGAACATTAAATTGTGTATTGGCCGGATCGCCCATCTGCCACAAGTAAGTAAGTGGAAGTATGGCTGGATTTGCCAGGCTGCTATCCCTGAATGTAACCATCCTGGTAGCACAGTCAACCGTATAGTTAAACAAAGCAACCGGGGGCTTCACCTGTAATATTTGCTGGATCGAATCCCGGCAACGATTATTCGATACAACCAGTGTGACAGTAAGCGCACCCGTGTCCGTAAAAACGTGCTGCGGATTCTGTGCTGAGGAATTATTGCCATCACCAAAATCCCATGCCCACGATACCAACGCCCCAGGCGTCGTTACAGACAGGTCTGTAAAGTAAATTGTGTCGCTGGCACAAGTGTTAAGCGGGGTAGCCGAAAAGTTTACAATAGGATGCACACCTGTTAAGACACCACCCGGAACAGTCGTAGTCTGCGTACAACCGCTGACTGTTGTAACCGTAAGCGAAATAGTGTAACTGCCGGGGGTTGTATAAGTATAAGCGGGAGGATTTTGAACATTAAAAACAGCACCCGGTTCCCCAAGGTCCCATTGATAGGAAACGACGGAGTCTACTGTTTGGATCGTGGCACGGGGTGTATAAACAAAAGGAACACATCCCCCTGCAGGCAAGTTAAGTGCAATAGAAACAGGTTGCACCTGGATGTATGCATTCTTCGTAAGCGTGTTGTCGCAACCATCTGCTGTGGTGATGGTCAAAGACACAGTATAATTTCCAAAGCTATTGTAGGTATGCGAGGGGTTTTGTTGTGTTGAGGTATTGCCATCTCCGAAGTTCCATAACCAGGAAGCAGCGTTTGGTGTAAGATCCGTAAACTGGACTGTGAAGGGAGCGCGGCAAGAGGTGCTGTCGTCTACAGTAAAGTCAACAACCGGTTTGCTATTTATGGTGATTGTTTTAGTAACCGAATCAGTACAAGCTGCGTATTGGTTTACCAGTGTTATATTAAATGTGCCGGGAGCAATAAAGGTTTTCACCGGGTTAACCTGCCCGGAAAAAGTTCCGTCTCCAAAATTCCAGGAAGAAGAAACAGGAGGTACAGAGGAGTTATTTTGAAAAGATACCGGAACGTTCAGACAGATATTTGACGGGGCGATAAAATCGGTGTTGATGCTTGTAAACGTAATAGTCTTTTGCGCAGAGCCAATACATCCCAGATCGCTTACGGCATTTAATGTCACGGTATAGGTACCTGCCGCATTGTAGACGGTAGATGGGTTTTGTTGGGTTGAGGTCTGGCTGTTGCCGAAATCCCAGGAGTAACTGATGTTGCCCGGACCGTTGGATTGATTTTGAAAATCGACTGTAAATGGAGCGGTACAGGAGGAGGATATCGAATAGTTGAAATCTGTGGCTATTCCGGCCAACACACGGATATAGCTACCTCTTGAAACAATGGCTTTGCAACCTGTGCTGCTTGTTACCGCCAGTGTCACCGTGTAAAAGCCAGCAACATTGTAGGTGTGAACAGGGTTTTGTTGGGTTGAAGTTCCCCCATCGCCAAAATCCCAGTCCCACTGGGTAATGGTACCAACGGGCGTTGTCGAAAAGTCTGTAAAATTGATGACGGCAGGTATACAGCTCAGTGTAAGATTAGCGGAAAAATTAGCTGTCGGCGAGGGCAGGACAGTGATATAGTCGATTCTTTCCAATTGGGCTATCCCCGCGGCATTTTGAACGACCAACTTAACGGAATAAGTACCTGGTGCGCTAAAGGTAACCGCCGGATTCTGAACGCTGGAGAGAGTTCCATTGCTGAATTCCCAATTCCAAACTGTGGGATTGCCGGTAGACTGGTCAGTAAATTGAACGGAAAGCGGCCCGCAACCGGAAGTGACGTTGGCTGTAAAATTGGCTACAGGGGTTTGCCCAAATGCATGGGTAGCTCCTGCCAGGGCAACTATCAGGACAACAACTTTCAGAAAAGTGTTATATAAGAGCGTCTTCAGAGTGTTTGGTTTGTTGAATTTCGGCCAGAGTGCTTCTCTTCTGCAAAAACTATTCCTTTGTTCAATCGCGCAAGAAATCATTCATCCCGATCAATTCAGGCAGACATAAGACTTTGTTTTGGCCAACTTGTTTAACACAGGAATAATGGAAGGTTCAGCTAAGAAGAAACGAAAAGACAGGGCAAAAATTATTGTTTATCCAAGCGCATGGTCTTTGTTTCACTACCAGTGGTTTGGGTGGCTACTACAAAGGTCCAGCTGTTGTTGTCAATATGCCAGCTTCCGTTTATGAGCGACAGGGGAGGGGTGGAATTGGTAAAATTGGCCCAGGTGGTCATGGTGGGACCATCTCCGTCCCAGGTGCCGGTTTTTTCGAGGGCTCCGTTCTTGATCGCATCAACCGTTCTGTTGCTGTAATACTGAAATTTATAACCGGTGAAATTTCCGGTGATATCTGATCCGTTCTGGGTAAAGCTGGTAACGGTCCATTGACCACTGGTCATAGCTTTGATTATAATGTCTTCCTGCTTATTTTGAATGGCTTTTTTGCATGAAAAAAATAGCACAGCCATGCAGACTACAGCAATTGTCTTTTTCATAATCGAAATTAAGTAGTAAAATAACAATATCACATTTGTTACTCAAATAGTAATTTACCCTGCGATCTCTGCGTTATATACGGGACGATTTCCGTATTTTTTGAAACTTTGACATCTAAGATGCCAAACCCTGAAT
>DASSFT010000048.1:0-2115 GCA_035694045.1 Chitinophagaceae bacterium | reverse complement strand
TATCATATATGATTTTTGCATCCTGAGGTCTTAATGAACCTGCTTCGAGGTAAAATTCAACTTGCCGCAGCGTATTATTTAGGCTTTCGATGTTCCAGATCTCCGTGGTGGGTACCTGGTTATAAAGCTGGATTATCTTTCTGCTAGTTTCCCGGAATTTCTCATAGCGTGGATCATCAAAAGAAAATTTCACTCCTTTGAAATCATCGTAATGAAGTATTGATTTTATCCAGAAAAAATACTTGAAGCTGGCCAGCTCAGGCACCTGGAAATAGACAAAGGGCGGAATATCCTTCATCAGGTAATGAAGGTGTTTCTTTTCAAAACCATTTACATACTGAAACTGCCCGAGAACGTTTTCCAGCCATGTTTCAAAACTATTGCCGGTACTATTCTTCAGTATACCTGAAAAAATAAAAGCATCGCTTTTCAGGTGCAGCAATTGATCCATGGATATCTTGAAGTGATTGCAGAGCTTGTAGGTCTCTTCCAGGTCAATTGGCTTTTCCCCTCTTATTCGCCGGTAAGCGCTGTCATTGCTTATGTTCAAAAGTTCCGCTACTTCATCAACCATGGCAAGATGGGGAGGTAATAGCGATTTGAGCTGCTGAAAGAAACGAACCTGGGCATTTGCCGATTCCATGGTGGTGTTCAATTTTGGTGATAGTTGCAAATCGTCTGGGTAGTCTTTTGCAAAAACTGCTTCGCTCCTAAAAATAACCGCATTTTTTGCAAAAAACAATTTCAACTACAGACTGTACAAGACATAGCGGCATTTATTCAACATTTCCCTCAGTTCTTGTGATTTATCAATTAGGTATCGGCTTGTGTTGAGCGTAGTTTGGTTGTAACAAAAAACAATCATCATGTCACGAAACACATCAAACCACGCACAAAACGTATTTCGCCAAACAACCGCAAGTCATGGCCACCTTAAAAAATTACTGTCCCTTGTCACAGGTGTTATCCTGGTTCTTACTGTAAATGCCCAACTGGATTCAGGCACATCTGCACTGGGAAGAGCACAAAAGAAATTTGTTACTACTGTCAAAATGCAGGATAACCGGGTTATCAATGGTAATGTATATGCTGTAACGGATTCCCAGCTTATCGTAATAAAATCTTCGGGCACCAGGTATAACATACCTGCAGAGAACATCCAGTCTTTCACACTAAGAAGAAAAAACAGTGTGGGTAGAGGAGCGCTGATCGGTTTTTGCGCCGGCGCACTCACCGGCGTTATCATTGGCTTCGCCAGTGGCGATGATAAGATCATGGGACCAACGGACAGCGATCCCTGGGGATTTGGGGCAGCTGTCAATAACGCGTTTGCCATGACGGCCGGGCAAAAAGCCGTAGCCGGTGGAGTGGTACTGGGAACTACCGGTGCTGTTGTCGGTATGTTGATCGGCGCTATTGCAAAAAAGAAATTCATCATCGGCGGCAGGAAGCAAAAATTCCGGGACCTGCAATCAGAGCTCATGACGAGGCTGGTCCAGAGATGACCGCCCCATCCTTTTACAAGATCACTATTCATACACCCCGATTCTTCCACCATAAAAATCAGAATTATGATCCCCGCACTGCTTTACTTCCTGATTAAAAGGCTCAGGAAAAATGGACACTCATCAAACCCTTTGAAAAATCTTTTCCGGGTCTTCACCGGGTCTTACCGAATAATGTTTGGCTTGCTAATACTACTGCTGCTCATCTCCGTGGTATTAAGCGCGCAGAAACAATCCCGCAGCTATAAAGTGATGCGCAGTGGCAGCGAGATAGGCTGGCTGACGGTTGAGAAACAGACAGACAGCAATGCAACGACAATAACTATGGCAACCGAGGTACGGTTTAGGTTTATCCTTACTTACGAATCCTTCGCTAAAGAAACTTCACAGTTTATCGATGGTAAATTGCAACATTCATATTACTACCGCAAAACCAATGGCAGTATAAAGGCCGACAGGCATACTTTCCTGGTTGGCAACGATTATGAAGTGGCCGAGCCACCTGGCAGGAGAAAGCTCAACATCTCACCGGTTACCTACAATTCACTTTGTATGTATTTCCAGGAGCCGGTTGACCGGAAACAGGTATACTCGGATAATCACCAAAAAT
>DASSFT010000047.1:0-4270 GCA_035694045.1 Chitinophagaceae bacterium | reverse complement strand
ATTGTGTTACGGATGGCGTTCAGCTCGTTATCATCCCAATCATTCACCTTCTTGTTGCGGTCAATGTTGTTCTTGTCAAGGATATACCTGGCGGTAGAGGGCCCAATACCATATATATAGGTCAGACCTATTTCGCCTCTTTTATTTTTTGGTAAATCAACACCGGCAATACGAGCCATAATTTGTTATTTCTTTTTAAATGTTTCTTTCCTTAAAGTTGCTAAGGACCTAGCTCCAAGAACCAATGGGTCCTTGTGATTTGGTTCCAGGTTCTTTTAATATTATCCCTGTCTTTGCTTAAAACGGGGATTCTTTTTGTTGATCACGTACAGTTTGCCCTTGCGACGTACGATCTTACAATCAACGCTACGTTTTTTGATGGATGCTCTTACTTTCATAATTATTTGTTTTTCTGACTCCGATCAGGACTCAGTAATTATTTATACCTGAAAATTATCCTTCCCCTCGTCAAATCATATGGCGACATCTCCACCCCGACTTTATCGCCGGGAAGGATCCGGATGTAGTGCATCCGCATTTTCCCCGAGATGGTAGCCAGTATTTCATGGCCATTTTCAAGCTTCACCCTGAACATGGCGTTGGACAGGGCTTCTATAATCGTACCATCCTGTTTAATAAGGGGTTGTTTCGACATATATTTTTGGGGACGCAAAGATATGCGTAATGAGCTGAAAAAAGAAAATTCACCGGTTTATTTTTCAAGATATTATCGAAAAAACCGGAGGTGATTGGAATCCTCATAAAAAGCTGACAATCAAGCAAGTTCCAGGGGAACTTTAGTCATATCGTGATGGAGATTCTGAAGCTGGTGCACACCAAGTTGAAAACTAAAATGCCGCCGGTCTTCTCTATACCACATTTCGATATTGGAAAAATCGCCTTTGCGGGGAGTGACAAGGCGAAATGCGCCTTTCTTATACTTAACGGAACCGTCATGCTCCTCTTTTTCAAAACCCAATTTGACCAGATGCTCTTCATCCAGGGGAACTGGCTTGATATCATCCTGTGCGTACCAAAACTCCTGGACCCCGTTATCAATTAAAGCCATATGCTCTGCATGATTTACGCGAATAACCACACCACTTCTTTCCACGCCCTCGTCATTTACTTTAACAATATCGCCTTGTTTCAGCTCTGAGACTTTTAGCATAGCATTCGTTTTTTGTTATCCGAATTTAAAACAGTTTAGGGGTTTGAAAAAATCCCTTTTTACCGATGACAAATCGGATATGGTTATTCTCATTATTTAAGAACAGGTTTAATATCGATTAATGGCGTACCGTTCAATACCTCGAGATTGGAGACTTTGATCTCCCCATTAGCCGAAATCTCTACAATATCTACTTCGTGAAGACCGATAGGATTGGGCCTGTCTGGTGATCTCGTTGCAAAAACACCGGTTATTGCGGCGTTGGGATTGTTTCTCGGCCTGGTGGTCAACACAGCCCTGTCACCTTTGTCCAACCATGTCAGCAATAGTATCCTCGTCCCTTTCCTGAGTCCCTGCATTGCGTCCCGGTATTCTTCACCGATGATCAGTGTTGCCTGCGGTCCTCCTTCAAATTCCTGGAGAGGACAGTCCTTAATGTCTTCAAGTGAAGACGGGATCTCGCCAATAAATTTTATGGATTCCATTTTAGCTTGTTTAATGCTGTTTTTGAAAGGCTAGGCTGTTTCCTGGTAAAGGGATTCAACCTGCAGGTTTATGAGCTCCATTTCATCGTCGGTCAGTTTTACTTTGGCGGCTCCAGCATTTTGAATGGCCTGGGTCGCATTTCTTGCCCCGGCTAAAGCAATCGTGATACCCGGCTGATCGATAGTCCACCGCAGCACCAGTTGGGCCAAAGAAATATCTTTAGATTCAGCCAGGGGCCGCAGCCTGTCAAGCACAGTGTTAGTACGTTTGATATTCTCGTCAGTGAAATGACCAAGTTCCTGCCGGTGATCACCTGGATTAAATACATGACCCGGTTTTATCTTGCCTGTCAGCAATCCCCGCTGAAGGGGACTGTAAGCAATGATCGATTTTTTATTTTGAAAGCACCAGGGCATTGTTTCTTTCTCAATATCTCTCAGTAGCATGCTGTAAGGGACCTGGTTGGAGGCCAGCTTTATTGTCTGCTCGGCTTCCTGCATCAACGCGACCGAATAGTTACACACCCCTGCTTCCCTGATCTTTCCCTGTTCCTTTAGCCTCAACACTGCCTCCATTGTTTCAGATACAGGAGTAGTGACATCATGCCAGTGTATTTGGTAAAGGTCAATGTAGTCCGTCTCAAGCCTTCGTAAAGAATCTTCGCACTCCTTAATGATGCTTTCCCGTGAAGCCAGTTTATATAAATCAAAATCCCTTCCATCGTTGAACTGGCTCTTGAAATAAAATGTGCCTTGCCTGGTGTCCCATCGCAGTCCAAACTTCGTCAATAACTGCAATTTATCCCGTGGAATACCTTCAATCGCCTCAGCAATGATTTGTTCGCTTAAACCCTGCCCATAAGCCGGTGCCGTATCAATGGTGGTCATTCCTTCCTGGTAAGCTGCCTGTATAGCTTCAACAGCTTCCTTCCTGTCGCTACCGCCCCATTTCCATCCGCCAACGGCCCAGGCCCCAAAGGCAATGACCGAGCATTTCAAATCCGTTTCACCAATTTTCCTGTATTCCATGATAACGATTAATAAATTCTACTCAGCCCAACTCATGACATAATCCTTGTTCTCGATGTCCAGTGCTTCCTTTGTCAGCATCAAAGGATGGAAGGTATCGACCATCACGGCCAGTTCCTTTGTTTCTTTGGCACCAATGCTTTTTTGAACAGCTCCCGGGTGCGGTCCATGCGGAATGCCTGCCGGGTGCAATGTGATCATTCCCCTGGTAACATTTTTGCGACTCATGAAATCGCCATCTACATAATAGATTACTTCATCACTGTCGATATTACTGTGGTTGTAAGGAGCGGGAATTGCCATCGGGTGATAGTCGAACAACCGCGGGCAAAATGAACAAACCACGAAATTGTGCGCTTCGAAAGTCTGGTGAACCGGGGGCGGCTGATGTACCCTTCCAGTAATCGGCTCAAAATCGTGAATGGAGAATGCAAATGGATAACAATAGCCATCCCATCCCACCACATCGAATGGATGTGTGCCATAATGGAGTCCATATAACACCCCTTTCTTTTTTGCCCTGATCAGGAAATCCCCTTTTTGGTCATACGTCGGCAGGTTTTGCGGCGGGCGGATATCTCTTTCGCAATAAGGTGAATGTTCCAGCAACTGTCCATATTTGCTAAGATATTTTTTGGGATACCTGATCGGGCTAAATGACTCGACAATGAACAGGCGATTATTGCTTGAGGCAAATTCTATCTGGTAGATCGTGCCCCTGGGAATAACCAAATAGTCGCCGTAATCAAAAGGTAGTTCTCCATACATTGTCCTTAGCATTCCTTTTCCTTGGTGCACAAAGATCATTTCATCTGCATCTGTGTTCTTGTAGAAATACTCCTTCATACTTTCCTGCGGAGATGCCAGCACGATATGGCAGTCGTTGTTGACAAGAACCGGTTTGCGACTTTGCAAAAAGTCTTTTTCCGGTTTGACGTTAAACCCTTCAAAGCTCCGGTGCTTTAGCATCTTTTCTTCGGCTATCGAAGGTGCGACGCTTACCTGCGGTTCGGTTTTGATGATCTGGGTGGGTGGATAGATATGGTACATTAACGAATAATCATTTGAAAAACCCTCGGTAGAGAATAATTGCTCTGAATATAATTCACCGTCGGGACGTCGGAATTGTGTGTGGCGTTTATGCGGAACAGTTCCCAATTTATGATAATGAGGCATAGAAATGAGTTTATAGTCGTTAGTCGATAGTTGTTAATGATAAGCCAGGCTGCTTTACTATTATCAGCTTTTCTTGCGCTTGCCCGACAAGGAGCGCGTCATTGCGAGCGGAGCGAAGCAAAGCATTTATCTCGTGATAACTCTAAGGTAGAAAGAAGAAAAATATACTTCCATCTTCTTTTATCAATCCAGTATGTGAAGTTCCTGTTGAAAAGCATAATTGTTGATTCATTAAAATTAGCGATTATCGGCGAATTTTGCCCTTCCAGTTACCGGTTACAGGTAACCAGTAACCAGCATCATGACGCGCATCGGACTTATATCAGACACGCACGGCTTCCTGGATGAAAATGTTTCCAGGCATTTTCAAAATTGCAATGAAATATGGCATGCCGGTGATTTCGGGGGT
>DASSFT010000046.1:0-8598 GCA_035694045.1 Chitinophagaceae bacterium | reverse complement strand
TCATTCTATTCCATAATCATCCCTCGGGTAGTCTCAAACCCAGCCGTGCGGACCAGGAGTTGACTGAGAAGATCAAAAAAGCGTCTGCTTACTTTGATATAAAAGTGATGGACCATATAATTGTAAGTGAGAATGGGTACTATAGTTTTGCGGATGAAGGTTTGATATGAAAACTGATTTCGTCATTGCGAATGCATCTGTTGCTTCGCAATGACGTGCTCGCGAGAGAAGGAGTACTGTTCAGCCGTACTGAACACCGAAGTTCAAAGTCGCGGAGGCTTCCCGCCTCGCAGAGTGTTCCGTCTTTGCGAGGGATGCCCGCAAACTCCGACTACTTTGAGGCATCTGCCGGCAGACCGACGCAAACTAGCTGACGAGAAATTGGGTTTTATTGCGTCGGTAGCTGGTGTCTCTAGATTGCGTCGGCAAAGACAATCTTTTTCTATTTAACTTCTGTTGCCTCGCAATGACGCGTTCACGAAAGAGGAGGCCGTCTAACAATGTTGAACACTTAAACTCAAAGTCGCGGAGGCAACAGTCCAGTTGCTTCGTGGCTTTGCTTCGCTCCGCTCGCAATGAAGGCATCCAGCATCAAGCTTGAGCAGTGGGCGCCCCAAAATTCAACGGCAGCTGAATCTCCTCCAGGTCTTTAATAGTACCATTGGCCGCTTCGTATTTGGCGATGTTTTCAGTGATAGCTTTCATAAACCGCTTGGCGTGCTGGGGAGTGAGGATGATGCGCGATTTTACCTTGCTCTTGGGTGTGCCCGGCATTACGTTTACAAAATCGATCACAAACTCTGCATGGGAATGAGTAATGATAGCCAGGTTTGCATAAGAGCCTTCAGCTACTTCTTCTGATATTTCTATATTGATCTGGTTGGGCTGCTGCGGTTGATCGGGCATACAAGAATTTTAGAAGACAAAATTAAGCACCAAGAACCAAATAGCAAGAACCAAGCAAGCACCAAGAGCCATCCCGATAGTCCAGAGCGAAGCGAAGGATCGGGACCCAAGAACCAAAAAGGCACCAAGATCCAATCGCGCCACTTGGCAGGACAAATAAATTAGAAATAATAAATCAGAATATCCAAGGGTGCGTTCTCCGACACAGCCTTTTGATTTTTAATTTCTGTTTTGAAGCTTATTTGGTTCTTGGAATTTAATCTAAAGCAGTAACCAGCCGTGAAAGAAAACTCTCGTTCTGTTCGTCGTCCGGGTTGGCTTTATAGAACTGGTCTACTTTATCTTTTTCGGATTCCAGTACATTCTTTATCGATTTTTTCTTTAGCGATATTTCATGCGCAGATCCATCAGGGAAGATGATGTAATATTTATACTCATCCTTAAACTCATCGTACATGTTTCCTGAGCTTACAATCCCGTTGCTCTGGTAGTCAGCAGCGATGAATTTTGTTCTTACCTCTTTTACCAACGAGTATTTGTTGCCTTTTGAAACGACGAAATACAGGTCATCGTTCTTTAGAGAGGGGATCTTTTCCAGAACATACCGGATATTGCTATCTGCCAGGTCACGGAGACGGATGGTTTGCAACTGGAATTTATTTATCAGGTAGGTGGTATCATCCTTTAGGATGTATAAATTCTTATTTATTTTATCGTAATTGAACAATCCACCGGTGAAGCTAACTCCTTCTTTATTGGTCACCATCCCGGTTGCCCAGTCTTTGAACAGGAACTGGCTGCCTATCGTATTAGCTTTCTGGTTGCTGAAGGGGGTACGTTGCACAACCACCGATGTTTGTGAGGCAAAATTGCGCATATCGCCGGTGGTACCGCCATGACTGAATTGCGCCTTGGCTGAGCTTAAAATAAAAATTACTCCTACACTTGCAAAAAACTTCTTTCTCATGTAAACAATTTTTTAGTTCGAAAATAGGGGAGAACAAATTTAATTTATATGCCTCAAATTAGACGAGGAAATTGTTAAATTCCTTTACGAAAATGACCGCTTATCATATTAGATCGGCATTAGACCTTCGTTTGAGCAGGCAGGATCTTATTGGCAGCAATTTGATGAGCATATGTAAAATAATAGAAGGACCAGGCAGGTCCTTCTTCTTTGCAATAAATAAAAAACTGGTCAAATAATATTCCACCCGGGCATTAATCCGCAATGAAATTTCTCGTTATAAAAAAAGGGTCGCTGAGTTGCGACCCTTTAATATTGTTAATCCATCTAATCTTTATGGCCTCGGTCCGACATAAACCATCGTGTCATACGCTTCACGTACACCAGGTCCGGCGCCCCATGTAAACCCGATATAAAAAGTCTTGGTAGCCGGGTCATAACGGGAAGGATACCCTGGCATGTTAGTAGCACCACCCGCGCTGCTGATAGTGACTGCGTTGGTAGCTGTATTGATAGTCAGCCGCGGAATGTCTATTGCCACACCCGTCACACCATCGCCCCAAACCTGAAGGCGGTTGAAATTAACGGCATTAACACCAAATGTGATAAGCTCATACGGCTGGCCGGAAAAATGACCGGTCAACATATTGTCGCCTGCTCTCAACGTATATCCTCTCACGTTATAAGCACCATCCCACTGGTTCTTTGCTCCGATGATAACCAGGGTGGTGTTCTTATTACCAGCAATAACAACACCGTTGCTTGCTGCAGTGATTGTATAGCCTACTGCGAAAGCATGCGTCAAATCAATCTTTGTTGTAAATACTTTCAATTGAAATGCTGCAAGATGGGTGGCAGGATCAACCGTAGCTGTATTGTTCATCAGCTGGTAGGCAGAATCCGGCATAAATTCATATCCCGCACCTGTAACAACTGAAGGCGTCTTTGTAATAGTTACTGTAGTGCCGGCAGGATAACTCTTGGTTGAGGAATTCAGCTCAGCGTAAAAAGTATAAATAGTCGGTTGCGTGGAAATATCCAAAGCTGCCGATTCAGTCTGATTATTGAAATCTACTGTATTTGGCGTCGGAGAACTTTGGTTCGCAAAATTCACGTCTTTTGATTTGAGACATCCCTGCAGCAACAAAACGCTTGCTGCAAGTATGGCTGTATTTATGGATCTCATATCTGTAGAGTTTTAATTAGTATTAATAATTTTTATCAGGGCATCCACCATATTTTGCTGGTAAACTGGTCGATATTGCCCTGGGCGCCGACATTCGCTCCATTCAGGTCATATTCCGACTGCGGATATTTCAAACGGAATGGGATATGAGGTCCGCGGCTAAGGCTGCTGGAGAAAGGAACATCGGGATAACCCCTGTCCGGTCCTGCCAGGCCAACTGTCCTGCGATATTCAGCCCAGGGTTCAAAAAAGTTAATTGTATTCAATGAAGCCCATTTTTGAGTAAGGATCAGTTGAGTCTTGTTTGTTGCAAGAACCCAGTTGTTTCTTGCATCGGGAACCATATAAGTCGAATAATAGATAGCCCCATTACCCGGTCCTTCTGTTCTGTCAAACATGTAAACAAATGACTGCAACATGGCGCTTTCGAAGATTGTCTGAGCATTTCCGGTAAACCATCCTTTCTGCACTGCTTCTGCCTGCAGGAACAAGGATTCAAAATCAGTAAGGACAGGTTGATCTAATGTAGGCTGGCGATAGGCACCAGTACCCGTTAGGTCAAGGTTATCCATGTTGTCAGAATAAGTCAAAGAGCCTTGTCCCTGAGAACCCATTTCATTGCCACGGAAAAGAAGGCCGAACATTGTACCCGGTCCTGCTCCGTTAGCTACGGGCTTTTGCATATAGCCGATTCTCCAATCCTGCTGGCTCGTATAAAAGGTAACAGCATAAGAGGCTGCTTTGAAAAAGTCATTATTTCCTGTCTTTGTTCCCGCTGCATTGTAACCAAAACCAGCCCAATAAGGAGTCTGCTTAAGGTCGGCATTAGCATAGCCAGGATTTATCAAGGCTGATTCATCAGCCTGCAGGAAGTTGCTTAAACCGCCAGGGAAATCAGATGCGACCTTTCCGGCTATATAAGCAGCCCTGTCAGCTCTTCCCGATTGACGGAGAAGCAGGCGCAATTTGATCGTATTGGCCAACTTAACCCAAAGGTCTTTATTCCCTTCGAACATGATATCCTGTGTTGCCGTCGGGAAAGTAGCATTTGGAGTCTTAAGTTTTGTGAGAGCAAGTGTAAGATCGTTGTAGATAGCCTCGTACACATCCTTGCCGTTATCGTATTTGGGAGCTTTGTTGAGTGCACCTTTGAACGCGTCAGTATAAGGAATGTTATTATAAAGGTCTACAAGATATCCCACCAGCATTGATTTCATAGTCCTTCCAATGCCCTCGAGAGCTGGATTGTTTTGAGCCACGGCAAAATCAATGATCTTCTGGTAATCATATGCAACGGCATAGAGATTAGTCCATGCGCCGGCTGCAAATGTCGTAGTGAATTTATAATCACGGCTGTCCTGGTTTACCGCGTAGTTGGGGCTATAGGCCCATTGGTCCATCCAAACATTGACTGTTGCCAGGTTACCATCGACCATGAGATTGGCCGTTCTCACCTCGGCTGCAGCCACAAGGGATGCTGCAGGAACCACAGAAGGGTTATTTGGATTCTCATTGAGATCCAGGTAACTCTTGTTACATGCAGTCAGCGCGGTCGTTGCTGTTGCTATTAATAAAATATATTTCTTCATATCGTTTGAATTATTTGTGTTTAGAATGTCAGGTTTAAGCTGATACCGTATTTCCTTGTAGAAGGCGTTTGACCATTGGTAGTGATACCAATTCCATTACCGGTTGTGTTGCTGAACTCAGGATCGGTCCAGATATTTTCTTTCACGGTAAAGATGAACAGGTCGCGGCCTACCAGGGACAGGTTAGCTGCCTTGATGATCTTTGTCTTGCGTACCAGGTTAACCGGGAAATCATAACCAAGAGCTACTTCCCTGATTTTCCAGAAATCAGCGCTGGTCACATAGTTCGATCCAACTGAGTTATACAGGTTACCGAAGAAGTTCCATGAATCGGTATTTGTTACCCTGTCCTGGTTGGGAACAAACTTGCCAGTTCCATCTTTGTAAGATGAGCCAGGTATCACAAATTTTTCACGATTGAAACGGGTAGTATTTTCTGATACACCGGTGAAATCAAGGTCAGCGCCTACTGCATTCAACACTACGCCGCCGCCGCGGTATTCAGCTACTGCGCTAAGAGTGAAATTCTTCCAGCTAACTGAAGAGGTTATGCCCACACGATGAGGAGGCTGTGTAGTACCATAACCTTTTACATTGGGATCCCTTGTAGGTAAGCCCTGTCCGTCAACCACGATACGACCCCATTGTGAAGGATCGGTGCTGTAGTTCGGGTTTGCTGATCCGTCAGCCAGTGTTGCGTTTCCTGAAACCCTGATCCAGTCTGTAGTCTGCAGGTATGGATAAGATTGGCCCACGATAGCATAAACACCACCACCACCAAAACCACCAGCGCTCAACTGCTGTGATTTGGTACCGGGATCGATCTCCAACACTTCGTTTTTGATATAAGAATAGTTTACACCTGCTCTCCAGGTAATTTCCCTGGTCTGAACAATGGTCCCTTTTACATCTACTTCAAGACCCCTGTTCTGCACTTCACCGATGTTGAGGATAGCTGTAGAACGTCCGGCTGAAGAAGAGATGCTGAGTGCAAGCGTCTGGTTGATTGTGTTCTGTTGGAATACAGCTACGTCAACCAGTAAACGGTTTCTCAACCAGGCCATTTCCAAACCGATCTCTTTTTCAGTTGTGAACTCAGGCTTGATGTTGAGGTTGTTAAATGTACCGCCAGACACATAAGATGAAATAGAACCAGAAGAATTAGAGTAAGGGAAACCTGCGGGTGATACGAATATGTCGCGGGTAGAATAAGGAGCCACATTGATCTGGCCCACTTTGGAGTAAGCGATACGAAGTTTACCAGAAGTCAAAGGCCTGAAGTTCTTTAAACCAGGAATCGCTTCGGTGAACAAAAATGCGATGTCACCTGCGGGATACAGGAAGCTCCTGTTTTCTTTTTCCAATCTTGAATCCCAGTCGTTCCTGAGACTTCCATGAATATTAAGATAACCAGCATAATTAATATTAAGGTCACCAAACACACCCATTGATCTTCTCTTTGTCTCACTGTTGTAAGAGAGAGGAGTGCCAATTGCGTAAGCAGGACCCCAAACTGAGATATCGTCGTAAGAGTTAATTGAGTTGGTAACTGGATCGAAGCCCACATCTTTCTGAGTGGTTCTTACTTCATATACCGAGTGACCGAGCAATAATCTTGTATTGAACTTGCTGAAAGTCTTATGCAGATCGATCAAGGCGTCGCCCTGTAAACGTGAATTGGTGGCATTTTCACGATATCCCTGTTGAGTAACGCCGGGATAGTTTGAGCTTTTATAACCACCTGAAGCAGGATAAATATCAAAACCATTGTCAGCATAATCTTTTGCCCAGCTTTCATAGTGAATGCTGTTCCTGTGATACTGGAACTTGTCAAACAATGCACTGTAGCTTACATTATAAGAAGCCGATAACCAGCTCAGAGGTTTGATCTCGAGCCTGAGGTTACCAATAATATTATCTCTGATATCTTTCTGGCGGGAGTTATGGATCGTCCACCAGGGATTGCCATAATAGGCATTGAAATAACCTGAAGGCGTAGCATAAGGATTGTGTTCTGTATCGCTAAGCTTGGTCAGGGGCACGTGAGCGGGCGTATTCAAAACAGTCCAGTAAACTGAACGGTCCTGGTTTACATCTGGTCCAACCACGTCAAAAGTAGACTGCACATAGTTAACATTGAAACCGATGCTTACTTTATGGATATCTTTTGAAGCATTGAAGCGGAGAGAGTTTCTCTGTGCTTTATCGCCAGGTGTAGTACCATTCCTTCTCATGTTGCCAGCTGAAACAAAGATCTGGCCGGTAGCATCACCTGAAGAGAACGATACATCGTTCTGGTAGGTGAAAGCTTTATCAAAGAAATTCCTTTTTTCATCGGCGAGTGCCTTGTAAGGAACCATTAATGCTGTATCGTAGAAAGAACCATCGGCCCTGAAGAAGCGGACCGGGTTGCCCAGGGGCACCATCGAACCATCATAACGGGGACCGTAACTCTGGTTTTCGTAAGGGATATAGCTGGAGTGACCGAGAGCATCCAATCCTTCACCACCGTAAGCACCGTATTCATTTTGCAATTTCGGCATCAATGAAACACTTTCCATGTTCACCGTGCTGCTGAAGTTGATGATGGGATTGTTGCGGCTACCTTTTTTAGTAGTAACGATGATAGCGCCGTTGGTTGCTTCGTTACCATAAATAGCTGTTGCAGAAGCACCTTTCAGGATCGTCACGTTTTCTACATCGTTCGGCTCGAGCTGGTTAAGATAACCAACTCCGAGGATGGTACCATCTACTACAAGGATAGGCTGGTTGTTACCTGAAATTGAACGGTTACCTCTTAAAGTAATACGCACATCGTTGGTCACACTGGAGTTGGGTGATTGCACCAACAGGCCGGCTGCTTTACCTTGCAGGGCGCTACCTATATTAGTTGCCTTTCCTGCCGTAAGTTCTTTGGCGCCGACAGTGGTTGTGGAGTATCCAACTTCTTTCTTCTGTTTCTTAACTCCCATAGCGGTTGTAACCACTACTTCTGCTAGTTCGCCAGTTTTGGTTGTGAGAGTGAAGTTCTGCATACCATCGCCGGCGGCAGGAGTCACAGTTGATTCATTGAATCCCGTAGCCGTGATTGTAAGTTTAGAACCACTCTTGATTCTCATGCTAAATAACCCGGAAGCATCAGCTTTTGTAGCATTTCTTGTTCCGGTTTCCAGGATCGTTGCAAAGGGGATGGGCTCTCCCTTATCATCTTTGACCTGCCCCGTTACCGTCACGGTCTGCTGGCCAAATACCAATGCGGATAGGAGCATCAGCACTGTACACAGTGATGCGATTTTTCTCATGTGAACGTTAGTTTAAAGATTTAATAACATTGATTCTAAGCGATAAATAGCGTTTTCAGGAGGGTAAGGTTCGTGTATAATGACATATTAGCGTCTAAAAAAGCTGCCGGCAAGATAAAGAAATTTTAACAATCCGGCACCGTCCATAAAATTGTTTGCAGGAAAATGCGTGCGATCAAGCACCTGGTTTCCCGACGCCAATTTAATATTATTATAGGGCCGCCATTGACAGAGCTTACCTATTGATCTGCAAGTATTAGAATCGGATTAAAACAGTGAATGGTGAGGGGTGAATGGTGAGTAGACCCCGCCTAAACTGAAAATTCGCTCATAAACTATGACCCACTTTCACCATTAACCAACACCACTCCCAACGTAGTGACCTTCGCCCTAAGCACTTTAATGGCATAAAAAAAATGATGCCTCATATATGATGAGACATCACTGCAGATTACATACAAATGGTGAGTGGTGAGTGGTGAATGGTGAGTATGGCGTACCTTGCCTGGCAACCTACTCACGACTCACGACTCACGACTCACGACTCACGACTCACGACTCACGACTCACGACTCACGACTCACGACTCACGACTCACGACTCACGACTCACGACTCACGACTAAAACTTATCCCACCACAGCTTCGT
>DASSFT010000045.1:0-5780 GCA_035694045.1 Chitinophagaceae bacterium | reverse complement strand
ATGCACCGGATCAATAAGTTGCTTACTGTTTTCGCCAGTTTTATTTTTATTGGAAGTCTTTTCTCCTGCAAGAGCAAATCCACCACTAATAAACCCCGGGAAAATCCACCGACGACCGTTGACGTGATGATTGCGAATCCTCAGCCTGTCAACAATATTATAGAAGCTAATGGAACTGTCACCTCCAACGAATCGGTAGAATTGCGTCCCGAGGTCCCTGGCCGGTTAACTTATCTGAACGTGCCTGAAGGGAAACATGTAGCACAGGGAACTGTTTTGGCCCGGATAAACAGTGCGGATCTCCAGGCTCAGCTACAAAAAAGCAGGGTGCAACTCCAGCTTGCCGAAACAAATGAAAAAAGGCTGAAAACCTTGCTGGACGTAGGCGGCGTAAATCAAAGCGACTATGATGCGGTGGTCAACCAGGTCAACAGTCTGCGGGCAGATATGGTTTACACGCAAACTCTGATCGACAAAACAGTGATCCGTGCTCCCTTTAGTGGAACGATCGGTTTACGGCAGGTAAGCCCGGGTGCTTATGTAAGTTCGGCAACTGTAATAGCCACCCTTCAAAAGGCCGGCAATGTAAAGATTGATTTTACCCTCCCCGAACAATATGGAGATTTGATAAAAATCGGGGGAGCAGTAGATGTGGTAGTAGATGCTGCAAAGCAAGTCCGCCATATCGCAACCATCATCGCTTTGGAGCCGGAAGCCAACAGGCAGACGCGCAATTTGTCGGTCCGGGCTATTTTAAAAGAAGGTTCGCCCAATCCTGGCGCCTTTGTAAAAGTGTACGTGGGCTCCGGCAACCCGGTACAGGCAATTATGGTACCTACGAATGTCATTATCCCTGACGACAGGAACAATCAATTGATCCTTGTAAAAAAAGGAAAAGCTTCCTTTGTAAATGTAAAAACCGGTTTACGGTCCGAAGCGAACGTGGAGATAACCGAAGGAGTAAAACCTGGAGATACGGTCGTGGTCACCGGGGTGCTTTTTGCCAGGCCTAATTTGCCCGTAAGGGTCAGGAGCGTGAAGACCCTGGCGCAATTGCAATAATGAAGATCAACCAGCCATACGGATTTGGATACCCTTTTTATAACTTTTGTATTTAGTATAACGACTGAATGAATATTTCCGAATTATCTCTAAGACGGCCTGTACTGGCGACAGTGATGAACCTGGGCATTATTTTGTTTGGGGTGGTAGGTCTGACATTTTTAGCGGTAAGAGATTATCCCGCCATCGATCCGCCGATCATTTCCGTCAGCACTTCTTATACGGGTGCTAATGCCGATATTATTGAAAGTGAAATAACGGAGCCGCTGGAAAAACAGTTAAACGGTATTCCCGGTATCCGTACAATCACCTCTTCAAGTTCGCAGGGTAGTAGCAATATTAGTCTTGAGTTTAATTTGGGAGTCGACCTGGAAGCAGCGGCCAGTGATGTGAGGGATAAAGTGGGACAGGCAGCCAGGAGTCTTCCTGATGATATTGATGCATTACCCGTAGTTTCCAAATCAGATGCCAACAGTGATTTTATTTTGATACTGGCAGTGCAAAGCCAGACGAAGAGTTTATCAGAGTTGAGCGATTATGCGGAAAACGTATTGCAACAACAATTACAGACGATCAACCAGGTCAGCGCGATCAATATTTTCGGGCAGAAAAGATATTCCATGCGGATCTGGTTGAACCCTGACCGAATGAGCGCCTATAATGTTGCTTTCTCAGACATACGTAATGCGCTCAACAGTGAGAATATTGAATTGCCGCCGGGAAGGATCTCCGGAAGTAATACCGATTTGACTATCCGTGTTCTCGGAAGATTGACAACGGAAGACCAGTTTCGCGATCTCATCATCCGGTCAGACAGCACGGGTATCATAAGACTCGGTGACGTCACCAAAGTGGAATTGGCCCCCGAACAGCTTGAACAATCCTGGAAATATAACGGGGTAAATGCTGTTGGACTGGCAATCGTACCTCAGCCAGGGGCTAACAATATCGAAATAGCCAATGAATTCTATAAGAGAATCGAACAGATTGAAAAAGGTTCAAAATCTGATATCCAGTTAAAAGTATTAATTGACAATACTAAGAACATCCGCAAGTCTTTGGCAGAGGTAGAAGACACATTGGTGATCTCATTCATCCTGGTGGTGCTGGTGATCTTTATATTTTTCCGCGACTGGCTGATCGCTATCCGCCCATTGATCGATATTCCCATCTCGCTGGTAGCTACTTTTTTTATCATGTACCTCGCCGGTTTTTCTATAAATATTTTAACCCTTCTCGCAATCGTCCTTGCAACCGGCCTGGTAGTTGATGATGGGATTGTTGTCACCGAAAATATTTTTCGGAAGCTCGAGAAAGGTATGCCGATTCGCCAGGCAGCTGTCGCAGGAAGTAAAGAAATATTCTTCGCTGTCGTTTCAACATCCCTTACACTGGCTGTTGTGTTCCTGCCGGTGATTTTTCTACAAGGTTTTGTCGGGCGATTATTCAGGGAATTTGGGGTTTCACTGGCGGCAGCAGTATTGGTCTCGGCTTTCGTCTCGCTTACGATTACACCCGTGCTAAACGTTTTATTGCATCGAAAGAAGACAGGACATGGATGGTTTTATAGAAAGACCGAACCATTCTTCAGCGGAATGGAAAACGGTTATCGCAGGGCATTGACTCGATTTATGAAGGTCCGTTGGATGGCATTTGTGATCATAGGTATCTGTGTTGTGATTGGGGCAGCTGCATTTCTCAATCTAAAAAGTGAATTGGCCCCAATGGAAGACCGGAGTAATATCCGGTTTACCGTGACGGCGCCGGAAGGAACCAGTTATAATTATATGCAGAAAGTGTCCGACAGGATCACCAACTACCTGTATGACTCTGTGCCGGAACGAGACTTTGTATTTACCCGCACACCGGGCGGCGGTGGAGGAGGAGGGGGTGGTAGTTCAAACAGCTCTGCCCCGAGAATTGGTTTGGTTGAACCTCAGGATCGCAAACGTTCACAAAACGAAATAGCCAATGACCTGCAACGGAAATTGTCCAGGTTCAATGAGGCAAGGATCTTTGCCACCCAGGAACAAACGATATCGGTTGGATTTGGTGGACGCGGAAGTTTACCGGTACAGTTCATTTTACAAAACCAGGATCTCGATAAATTGAGAGATATCATACCGAAGTTTCTCGAAGAGGTAAGAAAAGATAAAACGTTTTCCAATGCAGATGTAAACCTCAAGTTTACCCGTCCTGAACTACAGCTTACAGTGGACAGGATGAAGATCAAAGATCTTGGGCTATCGACGCAGGATGTGGTTTCTACCATACAGGCGGCTTTCAGCGGGGGCAGGCTTGCTTATTTTACAAAAAACGGGTTCCAGTATTCGGTCATTGCCCAGGTCGAACGCAGCGACCGGGATAAACCCGGAGATATAGAAAGGTTGTACGTGCGAAATGCCCGGGGCGAAAGCATACCGCTTTCATCTGTTATTAGTTTGCAGGAAAGCACCAATCCTACTACACTCTTTCATTACAACCGCTATAAGGCAGCTACTATCTCTGCATCACTGGCCGAAGGGTATACGATCGGCGACGGTGTTGATGCCATGAGAAAGATTGCTTCCCGTTTATTGGATGAAACTTACCAGACGGCTCTGTCGGGTCCGTCGAGAGATTACGAAGAGAGCTCGTCCAATACTTTATTTGCGTTAATGCTCGCGCTGCTCCTGATCTACCTGATCCTGGCCGCGCAGTTTGAAAGTTTCTTCGATCCACTGGCGATCATGTTCACCGTACCACTGGCTTGGGCCGGAGCCTTGCTAAGCCTGTGGATATTTAATATGACATTGAATATTTTTTCACAGATAGGCATGATCATGCTGATCGGGCTGGTAACGAAGAATGGGATATTGATTGTTGAATTTGCCAACCAGCGCAGGCGGCATGGATTGAAAAAAATGGATGCGGTGATTGATGCTGCCACACAGCGATTGAGACCGATCCTGATGACAAGCCTCGCTACTTCGCTGGGTGCCTTGCCAATCGCATTGAGCCTCGGGGCCTCCTCAACCAGCCGTGTTCCCCTGGGAGTTGTGGTGGTTTGCGGTATTTTATTTTCATTGATACTTACCTTGTTTGTAATACCTGCTGTTTACAGCTATATTTCCGGTAAACACGCAAAAGGAGAAGGTGACGCAATTACAGACGGGAATTCAGCTACGGAAACTCAAACGGAGCCACAAGGGAAATAGTTTTGATTATGAAGCAAACGCAATTATCACTATACAATGTTATAGAACGAAAAAGATTGAAGTTGAAAAAAGGCTTCATATTCGGAGCCATCTTTCTTTGTTTTACCACTAGTATCTTTTCTCAGAACCTCAACCTGCAGGATGCTATCAATATTGCTTTAAAAAACAGTCTTGACATTCAGCTTCAACGAAACAATCTCGAGATCGCAAAGATCAATAATTATGTCGGCGTGGCTGGTGGGCTTCCTCAGGTGGCTGCTACGGCATCAGACAATGAGCAATTGATCAATGTAAACCAAAAACTGAATACCGGCCAGGAAATAAAGCGCTCGGCGGCTCCCGGCAACAACCTGTCGGCAAATGTCACAGCCGGCATGCTGTTATACAATGGATTTCGAGTGATGGCTACCCGGAAACGATTGGAGCAACTTGAATTACAAAATGAAAAATACCTGAATTCGCAGGTGCAAAATGTAATAGCGCAAGTGATGACTGCTTACTATGACGTCATTCGTCAACAGGCTTATGTAAAGACGTTTGATCTTTCGATTGATGTGGCGCAGAAAAGACTGGAGATTGTAAAAGCACAACAATCGGTAGGCATGGCCAACAATGCGGATCTTTTCCAATCGCAATTGGACCTGAACAATCTGCAGCAATTAAAGACGTCCCAAATGTTGGTGGTAGACCAGGCAAAGACCGGTTTACTTACATTACTTACATTAAGACCTGATTCAGC
Source organism: Chitinophagaceae bacterium (assembly GCA_035694045.1). Taxonomy (GTDB): domain Bacteria; phylum Bacteroidota; class Bacteroidia; order Chitinophagales; family Chitinophagaceae; genus VBAT01. Next base: position 782 of record DASSFT010000045.1, on the reverse strand, counting down.
GATTTCCATTGTTGATACTATCATTATCGACAGAACGATCGTGCTGGGTGATATTCTTGGTAGTATTCACCAGAATGCTGATATCATGGCCGCCATCGACCAGGTACGTATCAATGAACTCATAGTAAAGGAAACGGGGGCTCAGCGCTACCCGACGGTCCGCGCTACGGCTGCTTATAATTTTACGCGCAATCAGGTAGCCGCCGGCAACGTGTTGCTAAACCGGAGCTATGGACCTTCTGGCGCAATTTCCCTGGGCATTCCGATTTATAATGGATCCATATATAAGCGGCAGGAAAAGGTAGCTGAAATAAATGTGCAAAATGCCGGCTTGCAAAGGGACATTTTGATAAGAGACTATACCTCCAATGCGGTTAGAACATTTCAGGCATACTCCACAAACCTGCAACAATTAGAGACAGGCAGGAAGAATTTGGAACTGGCCCAAAAACTTCTGGACCTGGTCCTGCTACGGTATCAATTTAGAGAAGCCACTATTTTGGAAGTGAGGCAGGCGCAAGAGAGCTTTCAGAATACCGCATTCGCATTGACCAATCTGACCTTCGCCGCGAAATCTTCTGAGATTGAATTACAGAGGCTGATCAACCAGATTAAATTTTGACGGACAAAGCTAGGCTTTAGCTTTCAGCGTGTTCTTCACGATATTCGCTCGATAAGTAAGATCCTGTTTTTCCCGGCTCATAATGGTCACATGCCCCATCTTCCTTCCGGGTTTCGTATGCTTTTTACCATAAAGATGGACAAAAGCATTTTCGATCTTC
>DASSFT010000044.1:0-2970 GCA_035694045.1 Chitinophagaceae bacterium | reverse complement strand
GCCTGTCGATGCTTTTTGGTCGGTGAGCGTCTACAACGCTACCGGTTATTTCGAAAAGAACGACCGGAATGCTTACACCATAAACAATATCACTGCAAAAAAAGAGGCGGATGGTTCTATCGTCATACAGTTTGGTGGTTGCGATGATAAGACCTCAAACTGTTTACCGATCACAAAAGGTTGGAATTATACGGTACGGCTCTACCGTCCCCGCCCTGATATACTAAATGGAAAATGGAAATTCCCTGAACCTCAGGCGTTAGGTTGAACGGCAGTATTATCCATGTAAAGTGACCAAATCGATAAAAACAGGTTCATGAACGAACTCATTGAAAACTTCAAAGCAGGTCTTGACAGGTGGGGAGAACTGATAGAGATCGTACTCAATGCCCTTTCGTTATTGTGTATTATCGCCGGCGTGATCATTTCGTTGGTAAGAGCTATTGAATACCGCAAACGTTCACCCGGCGATCACCCCCTGCACACACAGTTCAGGATGATATTCGGCGGTTGGCTGGTAGTTGCCCTGGAATTTCAATTGGCTGCAGATATTGTAGGCACTATCGTATCGCCCACTTCTGCCCATCTCATCGAGTTGGGTGCTATCGCACTCATACGGACTTTCCTGAATTATTTTCTCGGCAAAGAGCTAAAAGAAGAAAATGAAGTATTGCGAACCCGCGTGGAAAAGAACCGGAGGCCTGAATTAAATGCAGTTACTGACTAATTAAAAGAATATGTCCAAAAATTATTCTGATAAGAATCTACAAGGGATATCTTTCCTGGATGAGGACCTGGCCCATGCGAATTTCTCAGGCAGCGATCTTCGGGGAACTAACTTCACGGGCTCTAATCTTTCAGGCGCCGATTTCACGCATGTCAAAACCGGTATCTCTTCTGCCAACACGGTCATCTTGTTTTTCGCAGCATTAGTCGTGTCGCTGATCTCCGGCTACGTCGCAATGCTGGCAGGACAAACTGTCCAGGGCATGCTTAAGTCGAATGATTCGAATGTCAGGACAGCAGCGATTGTAGCCATCATCGTAGTTATTCTTTTCATAGTTTATGCATACTGGAAAGGCGTGGGCAATGCCATCAAGCATCTTATCATTCCGGCAACAATTATCGCATTGGTGACCGGCATGCTGGCTTACTTCTCAAGACTGGGCACAGGACAGGGAATGCTATACGTAATACTCTACTATTTACTCGTCGTCATCATGTTCATCATCGGCACATTTGCACGGGCAGCAGCAGGAACATTATCCAATATTCTTTTTTTGGTCGTGGCTTTATCCGGTGGCATGTTCGGAAGGAGTATCGGTGGCGGCATTGGCACCGTGATCATGGCCATCGCCTGCATGCAGATCAGTAAAAGGGCACTCGGTGGAGCTCCTGGTTTTGAAGTATTGAGAAAGATGGCTTCACTGATTACCCGGAAACTCGGGACTTCGTTCCGAAATACGCGGTTGGCAGATGCGGATTTCTCCGGTATCAAAAAAATAAAGAACTGCGATTTTACAGGGGCAAATACACAGACTACAAATTGGGGTGAATCACAAAAAATAAATTGCCTGGACGGCCAACAGATCATCACCGAGAAATCGAAGAAACATAAAGAAGTAATTCAATGAAACAATGAAATATATCAAAAAGTAAAGGCATGGCAACAGAAATAAACCAGGCCGCGGGTCATTCTCCCAGTAATACGGAGCTCGCATTTGAAAGAACTCTGCTGGCTCATGAACGTACCCTCATGGCATGGATCAGAACTTCTATCTCCATGATCTCATTCGGATTTACTATCTACAAAATATTTGAAGAGACAAGCAAAACGCCGGAAGGGCAACACAGGTTGTTAACCCCAAGGGTAGTGGGCATGATCATGATCTCTTTCGGCTTGCTTGCACTGTTATTGGCACAGATGCAACACACCATTGCAATCAGGAGAATAAAAAGGGATTACCCGGCAGCGCAACGTTCACTTTCTTCGGTGCTTTCGGTGATGGTATTAATGTTTGGACTGGGATTGTTTTTAGCAGCGGTGTTCAGGCAATGATTGAGTCGATAGCCTGCCTGCCGGCAGGCAGGTCGTTAGTTGGTGATGCGGAGGAGGCAAATTTTTCAACAGTGATGTCGGGGACATCAACAAAACGGAGGTGAGTATGGGAACTGCAGAGAAAGAAAGAAAATCCGGTAGACAAAAAGTAACCGCGGAAGAGGCGCGGGCTATTGCTAAGGAAGCCTATCTCTATGGTTTCCCGCTGGTAGATAATTACCGAATCCAATATGCCTATTTTGAAGACTGGACCGACCCGGAATATAAAACTCCCTGGAACAAGCTATATAATAATGCACGTGTATATACACCAAACGACAAAGCGGTCCAAACTCCAAATTCGGATACCCCTTATTCCTATGTCGGCGCAGACCTGAGAGCAGAGCCGCTGGTATTGACCGTACCCGCGATTGAAACGGAAAGATATTTTTCCATCCAGTTCATAGATGCATATACTTTCAATTTTGAGTATATCGGCAGCAGGACAACTGGTAATGATGGCGGCCATTTCCTCCTGGCCGGTCCCAACTGGAAAGGTGAATCGCCGGAAGGGATCAGGAAGGTCATTCTTTCAGAAACGCAATTCGCTTTTGCTCTGTATCAGACTCAACTGTTCAACCCTGCCGACATAGACAATGTAAAAAAAATACAAGCTGGTTATCGTGTACAGGTTTTATCAGAATTTTTGGGCAAACCTGCTGCCTTCCCTGCATTCAGGATCAATTTCATCAAACCGCTAAGCAAGGAGAAACAGCGAAGCTCACTGGACTTTTTCAGGATACTGAATTTCGTTCTTCAATTCTGCCCCGTCCATCCCAGCGAAAAAGGATTGATGCAACGCTTTTCAAAATTGAATATCGGTTCAGGTAAGTCCTTCAATGTAAATGACTATCCCGAAGACATACAAAAAG
>DASSFT010000043.1:0-7680 GCA_035694045.1 Chitinophagaceae bacterium | reverse complement strand
GGGATTGGTGGTCAAGACAAATACCTGTGATACCGGTGAAGCAAACTTGGGATTCCCGCCGAAGCGTTGCATGCCTCTGAAGCGGCGGGTAAAAGACGTGTCGACAAATACCAGCACATTCTGTTCCTTATCAAAAATGGGGAAAACGACCTTGGAAAAATCATCTCCTTTCCTGACAAATACCACCTGGTAATCTTTTAACGAGGTAATATTTATTTCTGCCGAGGTAGTGTTGATGGCTATATTGTTTTCATTTAATGCTTCTCCATCCAGGCTCCCGGTTATTTCTTTAGCCTTGGCTTTTGTCATTACGAATTCCTGGAAATAGGATTTTGAATCTTTCCAGAATTTCAATTTGCTTTTGGCAAATTCGCCAGCAATAAAATCGGCTGCCTTGTCAATTGACGGGGTAAAGGGTTTGCGTCCCTGCATATCATCTGATGCCAGCACTCGTTCGATCCGTTCTACTTCTTTGGCGTTGATAACGGCATCAATGTTTTTTTGTGCGAATAAAAAAGAGGTTGTTGAAATCAACAACCCCGTAATAAAAAATTTCTTCATTGTGTTTGTTGCTATTGTGGGTTTTAAATTGTGCTATTGATTTTGCAATAAAAATTTGTATTGATTGATACACCACCGATATTTTGCCCCGATGGGGTAAGTTCGCAACGGTTCTTAAATCGAAAACGCGTATCGATCAGCCTCTCACCACTCACCACTCACCTCTCACGTCTCACCTCTCACCTCAAAGGCTCATCATCTCCTTAAACTTCACCGTCTGTCTCCTGCTCACTTCGATCTTTTCACCTCCTTTCAGTTCAAGCAGAAGGCCGCCATTAAAATAGGGTTCTATCTTTTCAATCATCCGCAGGTTGACAATATGCTTGCGATTGGCGCGGAAGAAGAATTTTTCATCCAGCCTTTCTTCCAGTGCGTTCAGTGATTTCAGGATAAGCGGCTTGTTGGTGCCAAAGAAAACCTTGGCATAATTGCCTACACTTTCAAATAAGCGGATATCGCCTAACTTGACAAACCAGCAACGTTCCCCGTCCTTGACAAACACCTGGTCATTTTCATGCAGGATGCTGTTATTGACGTTTTCCGTTTCATGCTTTATTTCGCGGCTTTCTCCGGGCTGCAATTTCTGGATGGCGTCAGCCAGCCGCTTGGGTTCCACCGGCTTCAGCAGGTAATCCAGTGCATTTACTTCAAATGCCTTCAATGCAAACTCATCGTATGCAGTTGTAAAAATTACCTGGGGCGTTCGCTCCAGCTCCGACAGCATGTCAAACCCGGTTTTGCCGGGCATCTGGATATCCAGGAAGATAAGATCGGGGTGCTGGCTCTCAATTTTGGCGATACCTTCCTCGGCATTGGCAGCTTCATCTATCACCTCTACCTCGGGGAAGTCTTGTAACAGTTTCTTTAGTTCCGCCCTGGCCAGTCTTTCATCATCAATGATAATTGCTCGCATGTGAATGTGTTTTAACGAAGAACGGTTTCAAATGGTATAGATACCTTGGCTTCTACCAATGTGGGTGTAGCCTGCCTGATCTCAAATTTAGCTTTATTTCCATACAACAAGCTCAGGCGGTCGTTTGTACTGGAAATCCCGAAACCTTCGCCATTAACTTTGCCGTTCAAGCGGCCGGTGTTTTGTACTGCCAATTCGTGATAATTGTTTTTGAGTTCTGAAATTACCCTCACTACCCCCCCGTTTATCTGCCGGCTGATTCCATGCTTAATTGCATTCTCAACCAGCGTCTGCAACATCATCGGTGGCACAGGTTGGTTCAATGTCTCCTCGTCTACCTTGTACTCTATCCTCAGCCTGTCTTCGAAACGCATATTCTCCAATGCGAGATAATCTTTGACGATATAAAGCTCCTTTTCCAGCGTTACAGTTTCCGATTTTTCGGCCTGCATGCTGCTGCGAAGGATATTGCTTAGCTCGGTTATCGCTTTTCTTGCCCTTTCGGGGTTTTCGTCTACGAGGGCTCTTATGCTGTTGAGAGAATTGAAAATAAAATGCGGGTTGATATGAGCTTTGATCGTTTTTAATTCCAGTTCCTTGATCAATGCTTCGAGTTTTAAGGCATCCAGTTGTTGACGGCGGCTCTTTTCTATGTAGTGGTAAATGAAATAGATGCAATTCCACATGAACAGGTACACGAATGAATGAAAAGAGTTGTCCAGCAGGCGCTTGAACATTAGTTCCTTTGCATCGGTCGACGACAGGTTAAAAATATCCTGGGTGTACGCTTCCGAGATACCCAATAGCAACCCGAAAATAAAGGTGATGACGACCAGGTTTACGATCTGTGTCTGGATGGGCTTGATCAAAACATTGGCCTTGCGGATCACCCAGCGCATAAAATGAGTTAGTAGAAGTCCCAGGCCAACAAACAGGAACACGCGGTCAATATATGCCCAGTCGAGTTTGTCGAATAGAAAACCGACGAAGAGGAAGATGAGCGCAAACAGCCCCCAACCTACCACCTGAAATAGCCAATATCTTGAGTTACCAAATCGCATAAAGGGCAAAACTAGCTGTTTCCATCCCGGCAGAACCCTGTAAATATACCAGTGGACAATAAGTTTTACAAATGGGAGTTCTTATAACAATATTGTCAAATGACACCGTCCATCCCTGATTTTGCGGCAAACGGCTTGTTAAAACAGGCGGAAATAGCATAGCCGGGTGGAAAATATTACTTTTGCTGCGTAAAATTGCAAAATGGAAATCATTCCGGGTCCACTGTTGAAAACGATTGATTCCCCGGCCGACCTCAAAAAACTGCCAAGGGAAAAGCTCCACCAGCTTTGTGACGAACTTCGCCAGTATATTATTGATGTAGTTAGCGTACACGGCGGCCATTTCGGCGCCAGTCTCGGCGTTGTAGAATTGACCACCGCCCTTCATTACGTATATAATACCCCTTATGATCAGTTGGTTTGGGATGTGGGCCACCAGGCTTACGGCCACAAAATATTGACAGGTCGCCGGGACAATTTTGCCACAAACCGGAAATATCATGGTTTAAGTGGTTTTCCAAAGAGATCGGAAAGCGAATACGACAGTTTTGGCGTAGGGCATTCTTCCACATCCATCTCTGCAGCCCTTGGCATGGCGATGGCTGCCAAATATAAAGGGGAGCTCGACCGCAAGATCATCGCAGTGATAGGGGACGGCGCCATGACTGCCGGACTTGCATTTGAAGGAATGAATCACGCCGGGGTTGCAGACACCGATCTGTTGATTGTACTAAACGACAATTGCATGGGAATTGATCCCAATGTCGGCGCTTTAAAGGAATACTTGACTGATATCACCACCTCTCCTACATATAATAAGGTAAAGGATGATGTTTGGAAGCTGCTGGGCAAATTGCCTGTCGGAAAGAATTTTTCCCGGGCAATGGGTCATAAGCTGAGCGAAGGATTAAAAGGAATGGTAAGTAGCAGCGCCAATTTATTCGAAGCATTGAAGCTTCGCTACTTCGGACCGATTGATGGACATAATGTGGCCAAGCTTGTAGATACATTGAAAGATCTCCGCGAAATACCCGGTCCCAAGCTGCTACATGTTCTGACCGTAAAAGGTAAAGGCTATGCCCTGGCAGAGAAAGATCAAACCAAATGGCATGCACCCGGTTTGTTTGATAAGCTGACCGGCGAAATACATAAAAAGAAATTTGAAACCCCGCAGCCTCCCAAATACCAGGACGTATTTGGTCATACCATTATTGAACTGGCTGAGCAAAACAAAAAGATTTTCGGGATCACTCCCGCTATGCCTTCAGGCTCCTCATTAAAATACATGATGGAAAAAATGCCGGACCGCGCATTTGACGTTGGTATTGCCGAACAGCATGCCGTCACCGTTAGTGCGGGTATGGCCACGCAGGGCATGAAGGTATTTTGCAATATTTATTCTTCGTTCATGCAAAGGGCTTACGACCAGGTGGTGCATGATGTAGCTATTCAAAAGCTTCCGGTAATTTTTTGCCTTGACAGGGCGGGCCTGGTAGGCGATGATGGACCGACACATCATGGCGCCTATGACATCGCTTACATGCGTTGCGTGCCCAATATGATCGTAAGTGCCCCCATGAATGAAAACCAGTTGCGCAACCTGATGTACACAGCCCAACTGGATTCGACTGATCTTCCCTTTGTCATTCGCTACCCGAGAGGTGAAGGCGTAATGCCGGAATGGAGAACGCCATTTGAAGAAATAAAGATCGGTACAGGAAGAAAACTGAGGGATGGAAAAGATATAGCTATCCTTTCCTTTGGTCATCCCGGCAATTTTGCCGCTGCCGCCATAAGAGAATTAAAGAATGATGGCCTTAATCCCGCGCATTACGACATGCGTTTTGCCAAACCGCTGGATGAAGAACTGCTGCACGAGGCATTGAAGAGCTATGAAAAGATCATTACCGTGGAAGATGGAGCCGTCGAAGGTGGATTTGGCAGTGCCATATTGGAATTCATGGCTCAACATAGCTATAAGAACGAGGTCAGGATATTGGGCATACCGGATACAATTGTAGAACATGGTACGCCGAAAGAACTGCATCATGAATGTGGATACGATGCAACAGCAATTGCCGATGCCGTGAGAAAAATGTTGAAGGACAAAATATCGGTCAATTCCATGCTCCAGTAAGATTAGAGCGGGAAACACAGCGGGAGCGAGAAGAGACGGAAGAACATATCGCTCTTCGCACTCTTTCTTCGCAGGTTTTACAGTCTCGTCCGGCACATATTCAATATCAGACACTACAGGTGAACAAGTTATTAATTGCTTTCAGGATTGTCATTATTGCACTTATTTCCAGCAGGGGAAAAAAAGCAACCAATCCTTCTTCTTCATCATCTTCAACTCAACCGGAACTAAAATAAGATGCGGAGGTTTAAATCAATTTATTTTTTTCTCGTCGTCGTCGTATTTTTTTTGGCCTGTTCCCAAAAGAAAAATACGCCGCAACCGGTCGCTGCGGTTCAGAAAGTTGATAAGAAAATAAGCATCCATGAAATTGGCAGACTCGAATTCATCAAAAGTTATTCGTTTGTGCAGTCGACTACCCTTAATAAAAAGGAGATTGAAAAGATGTGGGAAGAAACGGAAAATTCGAATCCAAAAGACAGGAATCCTGCCGATAGCGCATTATTAAGACGTTTTCAAAAACTGGGATTTGTAAAGGACGATGGCTTGCTGCTTGATAAATTCAAATACAGCAATAATCTCGACACATGGCTTATAAGTCCTGGTGGTGAAAAAATAAGGACCTGGGTCGAGCAGGACTCCACGTCGGGTAGTAACGATAAACTGATTGTTTCTTCAGGAACAGATACCGCAGAAATAAAAATTGCTTCCTTTATGCAGTTGGAATACGCTTTGCTTGATGTTAAGCCAGGTGGAAACAAAGAGGTTGTTATTTTGAACGAACATTATTTGTCCAACACCTACCTCTATAACCTTTTTGTCTATGAAATTAAAACAGTGCGGTAAGACATGATAAAAAAAATATTTCTAGTATTCATTGCATCATTTTCCTTTTTTATTTCCTTTTCACAAACCAGCACGGCAAAGACAAAGGTCCAGGGCTGGCACCTGCTCGACGAGGATAGAGACGGTTATATGGGCATCAGCCTTCAAAAAGCGTATGACCTGCTGAAAGGAAGAAAAAGTCAAACGGTTATCGTGGCCGTCATTGACAGCGGTATCGATACTGCCCAGGAAGACCTCAAAGCAATATTGTGGAGAAATCCCGGGGAAATCAATGGGAATGGACTTGACGATGATAAGAACGGTTACGTGGATGATGTATATGGCTGGAATTTTTGCGGGAGCAAAGAAGGTGAAAACCTGGTCCGCAATTCCTACGAGATCGCAAGAGTATATCATGGATGGAAAAATGAATTTGAAGGAAAGAAGGAGAAAGAAATACCAGCGGATAAAAAATTTTTATACGGTCAATGGCTGAGAGCTTCCCGGTTGATCAATAAAGATTATGAATCTGCGATAAAAGAAAAACCCGGCATTGAGCGCTATCTAACTGCGCTGAACCTGACTTCGAAAACGATCTGCGACCGGCTATCGGTAAAAGAATTTACGGCAGGGGATATAAAATCGTTACTGGGCAACCCGGATAAAGATATTTCCCGGGCTGCCGACCTGTGGAATGATCTTTTTAAACAGGTTACCGATCCTTCCATAAAAAATACACTGTTTATTGATGAAGCCACCCGTTATCTTGACCAGTTGAACACAAAGGTCGATCGCAAACTAAAAGCCCCTGAAGACTGGAGAGGGCAACTGACAAAAGACAATTACACCGATATCAACGATCGTTTTTATGGTAACAACAATCTGAAGATCGGGAGCGGTCATCATGGTACCATGGTCGCCGGAACCATCGGCGCTATTCGAAACAATGGCATTGGCGTGGACGGTATCGCGGATAATGTCCGCATCATGGCTATCCGCGCCATGCCCGGCGGTGATGAACATGATAAAGATATAGCGCTTGCTATACGCTATGCGGTAGATAACGGCGCCAGGATCATCAATATGAGCTTTGGCAAACCGGTTTCGCCTTACAAACAGTTTGTAGACGATGCAGTACGGTATGCCGCATCAAAAGGAGTATTGTTAGTGCATGGATCGGGTAATAATGGAGAAGACATTACGAATGACGTATTTTATCCTACCGCAACTTTCATCAACGGTGAGAAAGCGAATAATTTAATTAATGTCGGTGCCAGCGGCGATAGAAGTACCGGTGGCCTCGCAGCTCCTTTTTCAAATTATAGTAATAAAGAGGTCGACATATTTGCTCCCGGCGTATACATTCATTCGACGGCCAGCAGTAATAGCTACCAGGATGCAGATGGTACTAGCCTTGCCTGCCCCGTAGTCAGCGGTGTAGCTGCCCTGCTTAAGTCTTATTTTCCTGATCTTACTCCTGACCAGATAATATCTATCCTTACAACTTCGGGAAAACCTATCGATGCAGAGGCCATTGAACCAGGCACTGAAAATACAAAGGTGAAATTCTCCTCTCTTTCTTCCAGCGGCAGGATCGTTAATGCATATGAAGCCGTGAAACTTGCACTATCATTGGAGAAAAAAAATAAGTGATGTAGAACAATCTTCCAACTATCGACTAACGACTATCGACTAACGACCCCTCCATCCCCCCGAATGTACTATTGACCTCGTTTGCCATTGCAAGTAGTTTTAAGTAAACATCAGTTTATGTCTCTTATCAAAGTGAGCACAGCAAAAATTGCAGGGGGTCACGCTGCCTTCATATCATTATTATTTTTTTTATCGGCAATAAAAACAACCGCCCAGAATGTAGGTATTGGCACTACTACTCCGCAGGCCAAATTGGACGTAAAAGGCAATTTTCGTACAGGCGGTTTAAATAATTTTCTTTCATATGATTCTTCGGGAAGGTTCACCTGGAGCAATTCATATCTCTGGGCGCCTAACTCACAATATTTAATGATGCATTCCAATTCTGCGGAAGGATTGTATTACGGCAACTCGCACTTAGAATACCGGTACCAGGATGGCACTCCACGATTTTATACTAACTGGAGTACTGGCAACGGATATTTCCATGGCAATCTTGGCGTTGGTGTTATCGCCCCTTCAGCGAAATT
>DASSFT010000042.1:0-2800 GCA_035694045.1 Chitinophagaceae bacterium | reverse complement strand
TTACTGCCGCTGCTCTTTTTAACCAGCCATCAAAAACGCAAAACTTATCGATGAAAAGGACATTAATCTTCCTGGTATTCATACAAACTGCATGCCTGGCGGCCTGGGCACAGCAACCGGAAGAAGGACTAAAGAAACTATCAACCCAAAACCCGATCGAGAAGATTTATTTTCATTTTGACCGCAATGATTACATGGTTGGTCAAACGATATGGTTCAAGGCCTACCTGTATTCCGATTTTCTACCGGCCGGCCGAAGCACCGACCTTTTTATTGAATTATCCGGGCCTTCATCCGTGATCAACCGCCTGGCACTTCCTGTATTTGCCGGCTTTGCTCATGGACAAATAGAATTACCCGATACACTGCCTGCCGGTGCTTACGTAATGAGAGCTTACACGGCTACGATGCTCAACCATGACCCTGCATTTGTTTACAAGAAAACCTTTTTTTTCACCGGTAAGAAAAAGAAAGCCCTTTCACCCGCCATATCGCCCGCTACACGGATGGAATTCTTTCCCGAAGGTGGAAATTTTGTGACCGGCTTGTCCAATTCAATTGCGTTTAAAGCAACGAATGAAAACGGGCTGCCTGTCAAAGTAACCGGCATTATTAAAGATGATAAAGGTGAAACGGTAACCGAATTTTCTTCTTACCATGATGGCATGGGATATTTCGATCTTACAGCAGCTGAAAAAAATAATTATTACGCTGTGCTGAATAATGATCCCTCGGCAAAAAAATATCAGCTGCCTTCCCAAACAACCAAGGGCGTTGTGTTCAGGGTTATTACCAGCGGACCAACGAAGACGTTTGAAATACTTCAACGCGATGACGATCCTTCATTCAGGGCTTCCTATATGATTGGGCAGATGCAGCACCACATGGTTTATAAAAAGGTATTTAAAGAAAATGATGAATTGACAGGGATCATCCCGGTTGATAAATTGTCGTCAGGAATTCTTCATCTCACTGTTTTCAATAAAGACGGGTTGCCACTTGCCGAGCGCCTGACCTTTGTAGACAATAAAGAATATGTACAGGAGGGAGATATCAACGTTGACACGCTAAATTTTTCAGACAGGAGTAAAAACCATTTCACTCTTTCATTGAAAGACACGGTGCAGGGTAGTTTTTCCGTGTCGGTATACGATCCTGCTTTTGACCTTTTGCCAGGCAGACCGGAAAATATCTTTTCATCCCTGCTGCTTACATCCGATCTTAAGGGTTATGTGCACAATCCTGCGTATTATTTTTCTGCTACAAATGATACCGTACAGAATGCACTGGATCTTGTAATGATGACCAATGGCTGGACACGTTTTAAATGGGCCGATTTGCCAAATGATATAGTGCGTGCAAAAAAGTATTCTGACCCTGAGTACATCAGTCTATCGGGTACAATAAACCTGGAGTCCACAAAAAAACCTTTTGCTGATAAAGACCTTTTGTTATTCGTTGTTTCTGCGAACTCAGGCAAGAATATGCAGTTATTGCACACGGATGGGGAAGGACGCTTCAAGCTTGACTCGGCTGTATTCTTTGGCAATACCTGGATCCTTTTTACCGATATAAAGGGACGGAAAAGCCGGTTTATCGATGTAAAGCTGAATGGAGATTCCTTGTTCAGGCAATACATTCTTCCTCCTGTTTCGTTGACTGATTATAGCTACAAAAGCAACGCCTCACCTGAACGGGAGCAAAGACTGATGGATGAGTATAACGCTTTCGTGAAAGCTGAGGGCTTGCTATTGGAAGGAGTAACAGTTAAAGCCAGGAAGAAAACTGCCCTGGAAGAAACGGAAGAAAAATATGTGAGTGGTTTATTTTCCGGCACGGCTAATTCTACACTTGACGTGACAAAAGAAAACCTAACCGGTTATCCTAATATTTTCGATTACCTGAAAATGCGTGTACCGGGTTTGCAAATCTTAAATGATCCTGAAGGACCGGGTTATATTGTAGAGTTCCGGCAGTCAGCAACAGCAAGTTCGATGGGTGAAATACCAATGACTATTTTCCTCAACGAGATTCCAAGCGATGCCGATGCCCTTTCAACAATACCTGCTTACGAAATAGCACTGGTGAAGGTTTACAGCACCTTTGTAGGTGCCTGGGGTAATGCACCGGGTGGAGTCCTGGCGGTTTATACAAAAAAGGACGCTGATCTGAGTTCATTGCCGAAAGCAGGAAAAACGATCACTTACCGCGGCTATTCCATCGTACAGGAATTTTATTCTCCCGATTACAGTGTTGAGAAGAAAACAGATAAACCGGATCATCGTCTTACACTATACTGGAATCCGTCTGTCATAGGCAACGGCATTAACCCTAAAATACCGATCAGTTTTTTCAATAACGATCGTACAAAACAATTCAGGGTCGTGGTGGAAGGAGTAACGATTGACGGGAAATTATTAATGATAGAAAAAACGATAGGAGCAAAAGCCTTCTAAAAAAATACCCCGGTTGATCAGACCGGGGCGGAGGTTTTTCGTCCTCAAACCATCCCTTAATATTTTCATCCTTTTATTTCTTTGGAAAATGCCGGGAAGATCTTACCTGGTTGATCCTTTCTGCGAAATAGCTGTTCTGGTCAGCCAGCAATAAGAAGTACTGGTAACAATCAATCCAACCAGCAGATGTCTTTATCACGTGATTCCGTAAATCTTCCGTGGATGTTCGTATATATTTGATATGCTCGTTCTGGAGCAGGGAGAACTTACTGATGGCATCATCCGCATCTTTCCACGACGTAGCGTTTACACGTTGCAAATCGGTGTTAACGGCGGCATAGTTG
>DASSFT010000041.1:0-3440 GCA_035694045.1 Chitinophagaceae bacterium | reverse complement strand
ATACCGCGCTCGGTCATTCCATGAGGACATCCAAAATTTAGTTCCAGGCCATGAGCTCCGGTATCTTCCACTTTTTTGATCAACTCATGCCAGCTTTTGCGGTCATTATCCGCCATCAGCGATACAACCATGGCGCGATCGGGAAACAGCCTGACGCATTCAGCAATTTCTTTAAGATTGATATCCAGGGGACGATCGGAGATCAGTTCAATATTATTAAAACCCATCACCCTTGCACCATTGAAATCCACGGCCGAGTATCTCGAGGAAACATTCTTTACCTGCGAGCCCAATGTTTTCCAAACGACGCCACCCCAGCCCGCTTCAAAAGCGCGGAGCACGTTATATTTTTTATCGGTAGGAGGGGCACTTGCCAACCAAAAGGGGTTGGGGGATTTTATACCGAGGAAATTTGATTCAAGCGAAGCCATTGTTATTTTAAATTTTGAATTTTAAATGATGAATTAGACCATGGATTCCTGGCTTGTCTTTACGATCTTGGTTAGGATATTTATGATTTGCTCAATTGAATTCAGATAAGCAGAATAATCAATGTCAACAAGTTTACTTTTATCCAGAAGGCGAAGCCAATATCTTGTTTCCCTGGCTTCTTTAGAAGCAATTGACATTTTTGTAATGAAATCTTTTCTTGTTTGTGCCGCTATCGCCTCTTCTACATTAGCGCCAATACTTGTACCACTTTTTAATAACTGTTTGGATAGAATATATTCCTTTTTCTCGACAAGAGATTTATACAGATTAATTATTTGAATAGAAAGATCAAATGAAAGTTCCTGTATTTTGTTTTCCGTTTTCATTATCTCACCATTCAGAATTTACAATATATAATTTAAAATAGCAGCGGCCGCATCCTTTCCCGCTTGTACCGCATCCACTACTTCTTTGCCTCCATTCACTGCATCACCACCAGCAAATACTCCTTTGATATTCGTTGCACAATTATCGTCGATAACGATTTTTCCATTCTTATTATTTATCCCATTCTTTTTTATCAAATCTTCAAACGGAACCTGGCCAGCTGCTTTTATGACCATATCGACATCCAGCGTAATAGTTTCACCTGTATCCACCGGTGAACGCCGGCCACTTATATCGGGTTCGCCGAGTTTCATTACATGGCAAACCAGTTGGGTCACTTTTCCATTTTCTCCTTTAACTTCTTTTGGTGCCGCCAGCCAGATAATCTCACAGCCGTCGAGCTTGGCAATATTTAATTCGTATTCTGTACAGGGCATTTCTTCCTCTGTTCGCCTGTAGATCATTGTGACTTCTTTAGCGCCGAGTCGTTTTGCCTGCGTGGCTGCATCAATAGCCGTCATTCCCATACCGATCACGGCCACTTTATCGCCCACGGGAATGGCGGGGTAGCCTTTATCCCTTAGCTCATAAATAAATTTGATAGCATCAACCACCCCAACCAGATTTTCGCCGGGGATGTCCAGTTGTCTTGCCACACCGACGCCAATTCCCAGGTAGACGGCGTCATGGTTCTGTTGAAGGTCTTCCAGCGAAAGGTTTTTTCCCAACTCCTGGTTATATTTTATTTCGATCCCGCCAACTGATGTGATATAATTCACTTCGTCTTCACAGAATTGCGGGGTCACTTTGTATGCAGCAATACCATAGGTCATCAGGCCGCCGCCTTTTTCTTCTTTTTCATAAATGATCACATCTACTCCTTCTCTTGCCAACACGTGCGCACAACTCAACCCTGCCGGTCCTGCACCGACGATTGCTACTTTCTTCCCGTTTGATGGCTTGCGTTCAAACAGCTGCCAGTTTTCCTGGAGAGCCTTCATTGTAGAATATTGTTGAAGTCTCGCGATCTGGATTGGCTCCTCTTCAAGTAAATTATATACACAGGCTCCTTCGCATAATTTTTCAACCGGGCACACCTTGCTACACCCCGCGCCCATAATGTTTGAAACAAAAATGGTATGCGCAGATCCCCTGACATTATCCGTAGAGATCTGCTTAATGAACTTCGGGATATTGATACTGGTGGGGCAACTCTTTGTGCAAGGAGCATCATAACAAAACAAACAACGATTCGCTTCTACTACGGCCGCAGTTTTATTTTCAAACGGCGGTCGAATGTCGCTGAAGTTTTGTTCGTACTGCTCCTTTGTTAACCTGTTATTAGTGATGGCCATGCAGAACTATGTTGAATGTTAAATGTTGTATGTTGAATGCCGGCATTTAAAATTTATCATTCAACATTAAAATAATTATAACTCGACGAGTTTTCCATACGTTTCTGGCCTGCGGTCCCGGAAGAATTGCCAGACACTCCTTACCTGTTCGATCATGTCAAGGTCAAACTCTGCAATGAGCAATTCATCTTCGTCTTCACTTGCCTGCGCAAATATTTGCCCCCGCGGATCCACGAAATACGAAGAGCCATAAAATTTGCCGAGATTCCAGGGCTTTTCCACTCCAACGCGATTGATACAACCCATAAAGTAACCATTGGCAGCGGCATGCGCCGGTTGTTCCAGCTTCCAGAGATATTGGGACAATCCAGCAACGGTTGCTGAAGGATTATAAACGATTTCCGCTCCATTCAATCCCAGTATTCTTGCACCGTCCGGGAAATGTCGGTCATAGCAGATGTACACACCCACTTTTGCATACTTTGTCTGGAAAACGGGATAGCCGAGATTACCTGGTTTGAAGAAAAATTTTTCCCAGAAACCGGATGTATGCGGTATATGGTTCTTGCGATACTTACCGAGGTATTTTCCATCTGCGTCAATAACTGCAGCGGTATTGTATAAAACACCGGCCTGTTCCTTTTCATACATCGGTACGACCATGACCATATTGTACTTCTTTGCATATGCCTGCATTCTTTCAGTGGTTGGACCGGGGACCGGTTCAGCACTTTCATACCAGGCTTTATCCTGGCCCGGGCAGAAGTAAGGCGTATTGAATATTTCCTGCATACAAAGTATCTGCACACCTTTTTTTCCTGCATCCTCGATCAATGGTATATGTTTCTGCACCATTGCCTCTTTTATTTCTTCAATCGTTCCTTCGCCTTCGGTTTTTGGAAGACTCATTTGTATCAAGCCGGACTTAATGATTCGTGGCATATTGATAAATTATGAATTATGAATTTAGAATTATGAATTGCTTAAATATCGTTCTTTTGTTGTTAAGATGATGCTGTTCAGTATCCTGATTATTTCATCACATGAATTACTTAATGTATTGAACTGATCCATTGTGATATATTCGCTGTCTTTTAATAAATTCAACCAGTAAGAAGTTTCTCTCGATTCCTTTAACGCTATCCCCAATTTATGAATGAAATCTTTCTTAGATTCACTACCAATGGCTTCGTGAATATTTGCTCCTATTGAAGTTCCGCTTCTTAAAATTTGTTTTGAAAGCACAAATTCTTTTTTCTCGACAAG
>DASSFT010000040.1:0-9862 GCA_035694045.1 Chitinophagaceae bacterium | reverse complement strand
ACCGCCTTTATTGAATATCTCTGTGCCTTCGGTAAAAAATGGCCGGTATTCATCAAACTTCACCTCGTAGGGAGTAAGATTGTTTACGAGATTGTCTGAAACAACCTGCCCGAAATCCGGGATAAGCGTTGCATCAAGAGTAAAGCTTTCGTTGAGTCCGTATTTGACATCCAGTCCACCGCTGCGCAACCAGGTGGTTTTATACTCTCCTTTTTCCGGCGTCGTTTTTACGCCTGTTGATACATACGGTGAAAAATTAAGTCTTAAGGGGGGTCGTATATCTTTTAGGTTAGCCAATTCCCCAAACTGGTTGACAAACCCATTGACATTCGGGTTTACCGCGTTCCAGAAACTTACTTCATTATTCCTTCTTACTGAGCGAAGCAGTTGCAGTCCCCATGTCTGCAGATCTTTTTTTGCAAAGCGTAGCGAGAGATAAGGTATTTTCATCTCAACGATCCAACCATCCGTCGTTATCGTTACCTGGCTTTCCCATACTGCATCCCAGGTTTTATCGCCATATTCTCCCGGCAATAAGACAAGATTGGGTGCAAGCCTGGCATCGGTTTGTACGTTGGAAGTGGTGACCAGGAACTGGAAGCCGTTTTGGTCATCATTATATGTATCAAAAAAAACAGAAAAATAGTCCAGGTCTTTCATTTGTTCCTCGTCCCTTGCCGTGATCTGTTTCCGGATAAGAGCAGGGTCATCGTACATATGGGCGCCGATATATATAGCCGTATTATCGTATACGATTTTGACCTCAGTATTTTGAGAAGCAGGCGAACCGTAGTTGGGGAAATTCTGAATGAAGCCGGTAGCTGGTTCCACCTGTTGCCATGCAAGGTCATCTAGCGATCCATCGATAATCGGGGGATGGCTAATCTTATTGGCTTGCAATGATTTAGCTTGGGAAAATAGCAATTCACAAACCAGCAGCAACGGGAGAAAACAAAAGAGCCTTCGCAACAGCATGTATTTGAGCAAAACAAATATATTAAGACTGTTCTGAAGGCCAGAATGATGCGCCGGAAAATCTTTTCCACGGTAATAAAGGCTAATTCATCCGTTTTTTGATGGAAACCACCTGTTCCTGGAGATTTGATACCATATCGGCAAGCTGGTTCATATTCCAGCGTTGCTGGGTATTCATCCTGGAAATAACCACCTGGGCCTGCCATACTTCGAGGACCTCCTCGGCGTTGATTGCATAAGGATGGAAAACGGGGTTGTCACTTACCAGGGTGAGCTTGTTTTTTGTACGGCCATTTTTTTGAACCCTTTTATAGACAATACCTTCATTTCGCGAAATGACGATACAGGCCGTGTTATTTTTTACATCGTCGATGCTTTCGACTTTTTCGCCCACGATCACTGAACCACTGGGCGTCGGCAGCATTGAGTCACCAACGATCTCGAATGCGCGATAGTTTCCACCTGTCAGCATGGGTAGAGTAAATGTGTTCAACTCATCAATAAATTCGGGATCGGCATAACCTGCGAGGTAACCAGCAGCTGCCTTTATCGGTACAAAAGGAATATCGCTACGACCGCCTGCTAATTTCAACGCCCGGCGTTTGGCGAGATAATTACTTTTATTATCGCTAACATCTTTGCGCAGCAAATCATCAAGGGTGAGTTTAAAAATATCACACACGGTCTCCAGCACATCGATACGTGGTTCGGCCCGTTCTTCTTCGTACGCACCGAGCAGGGAACGTTTAATACGGAGTTTCTGCGCAAACTCTTCCTGGGTCCAGCCCCGGAGCTTTCTTAGGTATTTAAGATTTTTATTAGCTAAGGCCATAAACTAATTTATTTAGCATGCAAAGTACTAACTAATTTGACAAATGCAAAATTTTGTACAACAATGGCATTAGGATACGATATGGCCACAGAGAGCCACTGAGGAGACACAGAGAGCCGCGGAGAAGGTCTGTTTTCTCCCTGGCCAACCTTATTTCCTACCGGGCCACAGGTTCAGAACGCAGAGATTGCCGAGAAAAAAACTCTGTGGCTCTCGCTGCCGGTCTTGCTTCGCTATAGCTTCGCGAGGCGTTCAGTTAGGTTTAGTTTTTCTCTGTGGCTCTCTGTGGCCCACCTGCTCCTACGAACAGTACATTGATGTCTAAGAAAAAAGTATCACTTTTGCGCAGCATATGGCAAAAGCAAAAAAGAGGACTTCGAAAAGCTCAAAAAAACCAACTGAGGTTAAAATCAGCGCTAAGACTGAACAGCCGGTAATCCTGATCACCAATGACGACGGGATAACAGCGCCTGGCATCATGAACCTGGTTGAAGCGGTAAAAGATCTGGGCAAGATCATCGTGGTGGCTCCTGACAGGCCGCAATCGGGCATGGGTCACGCCATCACAATCGGTCAGCCGCTTCGCCTGCACAAAGTGCATGCCTTCGGCGATATTGAATCATACGCCTGCACCGGTACGCCGGTTGATTGCGTAAAGCTGGCGGTTGACAAAGTCCTTCACCGCAAACCCGATCTTTGCCTCAGCGGGATCAACCACGGGGCGAACCATAGCATCAATGTTATTTATTCCGGGACCATGTCAGCCGCTGTAGAAGCGGCTATCGAAAGTATCCCTTCCGCAGGATTTTCCCTGCTTGACTACAATATAGAAGCCGATTTTACCGGCGCCAGGAAATATGCAAGAATTGTAGTGGAAAAAATGCTTTCGACAAAACTGGAAAAACATACCGTCTTCAATGTAAATATTCCATCCGTGCCCGAGGAACTGCTGAACGGGATCATGGTCTGCAAACAGGCGTATGCCAAATACGAAGAGGATTTCGTGGAAAGAGTCGACCCGAATGGCCGCAAATACTACTGGCTTACCGGTGAATTCGTAAATTTTGATAAAGGTACCGACACCGATGTCTGGGCTCTCGCCAATAATTATGTTAGTGTGGTGCCTGTACAATTTGATCTGACGAATTACGTTCTTATGAACCGCCTGAAAAAATTATGGGAATCATGATATTTAAAAAGGACAATCTCAAATTAGGATTAGTACTCGGACTGATCGGGCCAATGTTGGGTCTGCTTGTGGTTTATTTTATCAAGTTTTCGGCAAGCGCAACATTTGGCGAATTTCTAAACATGTTCTTTAACGACCGCGGGTTGATCACGTCTATCGGCTCCCTCTCTTTGCTTGCCAACGTGGTGCTGTTTACCATTTATGTAAATACACATAAAGACAGTACGGCCAAAGGTATATTCATTATTACACTGATTTACGGCATCGGTATCCTCATCCTGAAAGTCTGGCTATAATGCTCCACAGTTAGACAGAGCGCAACCCTCGCAAAGACGGTACACTCTGCGAGGCTGGAGTATCTTTCACACTTTAAACTTTTGGGTGTTCCGCACGCCCGGACGGTAACCCTTTTTTGGGGTCCGTCATTGCGAGGCAACAAATGCTGAACAGAAATTACTGGCCGTTGCCGACGCAATCTAAAAAAACTACTGTCTCAATACGATGAAACCTAACTCCGTATCAGCTAGTTTGCGTCGGGCTGCCGGAGATGTCGTCACAGTAACTAGAAACTGCTGGCAGCCCTCGCAAAGACGGTACACTCTGCGAGGCGAGACGCCTCCGCGACTTTGAACGTCGAGTGTTAAGTCTAGTCGTCACACCTCGGATATAATTTAACGGGAGAAAAATCAACTTTCCAGATATCTAATTCGAAAAGGTCGCCATCCTGATCGACATTCAAAGCAATTAAAATAGGAACGCGATCCGTATCTAAAAACTCTTTTTCATATAAAACTGCACCAAATCTTCTACTGTCTTTTTCCTTTTTTTCATGAACTATATACAAACTTCCTATACCACCATCGTCCAATGGTATAACTTTCGTTTTATCCAAATCAAAGATATTCTTGCCTATTGCTTTTAACAAGCAAGACAACAACTCCAACTCTTCTTTTTCTAGAGTTCTTTCAATAGCCATTTTATAGTAAAGTTATTCTTCTACCATTCATTAGTCAAATCCCGATCCGCCGTTTCTTTGGGTACAAGTTGTATTTTGCGGAATAAATATTCCTTCCGGAAACGCAAGAATGAAATATTACATCATAGCGGGAGAAGCTTCCGGCGATCTGCATGGCAGTAATCTTATCAAAGAATTAAAAAAACTGGACCCCGGCGCTTCCATTCGCTGCTGGGGCGGCGATAAAATGCAACAGGCAGGCGGCGAACTGGTAAAGCATTATCGCGAACTCGCGTTCATGGGTTTTACGGAAGTATTGATGAATCTCCGGACTATTTTTCGCAATCTCAAATTCTGCAAGCAGGATATTCTCGAGTTCAAACCAGACACGCTGGTGCTTATCGACTATCCCGGTTTCAATCTGCGAATTGCGAAATGGGCAAAGGAACAAGGTCTAAAAGTCATTTATTACATCAGTCCGCAGGTCTGGGCCTGGAAGGAAAACCGTGTAAAAATGATGAAGCAATGCATTGACAAAATGCTGGTGATACTTCCTTTTGAAAAAGATTATTTTAAAAATAAATGGAACTGGGACGTGGAGTACGTGGGGCATCCGTTGGTTGAAGTGATTGAACAGGCGAAACAGGAACCCGACCACAACCTGATGGAGAGCGAGAAAGAGAGCGGGAGCGGGAAAATGATCAACAAATCTATTGTTGCACTCTTGCCAGGCAGCCGGAAGCAGGAAATCCTGAAAAAGCTGCCGGTCATGCTTGAAATAACCCCAACTTTCCAGGACACTCATTTTATTGTCGCCAAAGCCCCGGCCATCGACGTTTCTTTTTATGAGGAATTGCTGAAATCTTACCCGAATGTCTCGGTGACAGATCGTACCTACGGGTTGCTTAAAAGGGCCGAAGCCGCACTTGTAACTTCGGGTACTGCCACCCTTGAGACAGCGCTTTTTGCGGTACCGGAAGTTGTCTGTTATAAAGGCTCGCCTATTTCATACCAGATCGCCAAAAGGGTGATCAAAGTAAAATACATTTCCCTCGTAAACCTGATCATGGACAAACTGGTTGTAAAAGAGCTGATACAGGATGAGCTTACACCTCCTAATTTGACCAGGGAGCTTAACGACATCATTTTTAACCCGGCCAGGAGAGAAGAAATTAAAAAGGATTATGCCACGTTAAAACAATTGCTGGCCCAGGGAGGCAATGCTTCAGCCAATGCCGCTCGTTCCATAACCCGCTTTCTTAGCGGAGGAGCTTAATAGCTAAAATAATGAGACAAAGAATGAAGATCAGCAGGCTGATACGGTTAATGCCATGCATGTACCCGATCCATTTGCTTTTAGGACGATTCGGATCTTTCTTTTTAATGTAGAGATACTCGGCGATTTGGCTCCAGACTCCCATGACTGCTCATTTAAATCCGATCCCGATCACGATAGCCGTCGGGACTATCGGGACCACCGGGATTATCGGGATCAAATTTACGAATAGTACTGGTATAAAAGAGAGAAGCCCTGGAAGAATCCCGGGCCGTTCACATAAGAAACCCAAACTACTGCTATATGAGAGAGACTTTTAAGACTGAAGAGTGAGAACACTGATTTTTATGATTTGGATGATTATCGCTGCGATCATAACAAATCTTAATATTTTTAATAATCCGCGTTCAGAATTTCATTTCACGGGGTTTAAGACTGGATAAGGTTTTATGGCTAATGTTTCCGATTACCACACAAAGAAACGAAGTCTATTTTTCGAAACCATAGACCGTTTAGTGAACGGAAGTTTTTTTTAAATGAACCGCTATTTTCCCGGAATGAGCTGTTTTGCGCCCGGTCTCCAGTACCAGTTTCAGGCCTGGTATCACCCAGACAGATTTATCAGGACGAAGCTCAATAAATCGGATAATAGTGTTAATTTGACACGCATTAATTCATCACGGCACTGCCCGAATACCGGATGAGTTTTTATTATTAACTTTTGATGTAGGCCAGCATGAGTAAGTACCAGCACATACAGGAAGAGGCTTGTGAAGCCAATATTCAATTACCGAAACTGGGATTGGTCCTGTTTACATTTGGGAATGTTAGCGCAGCTGACCGCGATCTTGGCGCATTTGCTATCAAACCCAGTGGTGTTCCGTATGAAAAGCTGAGTCCCTCAAAAATGGTTATCGTAGATTTTGACGGGAATGTAGTTAAAGGAAAACTGCGCCCTTCTTCTGATACCAAAACGCATGCTGTTTTATATAAACACTGGCCGAAGATCGGTGGCATCTGTCATACCCACTCTGTTTATGCTACCGCCTGGGCCCAATCGCTAAGAGATATCCCGATCTTTGGAACAACACATGCAGATCATAATACCGTGGATATCCCCTGTGCCCCACCCATGGATGACAAAATGATAGAAGGAGATTATGAATATGAAACGGGTTTCCAGGTTATGAATTGTTTATTGAACAAGAAACTCAGTTACGAGGAAGTTGAGATGATCCTGGTTGGTAGCCACGCCCCGTTTACCTGGGGAAAGACTGCTGAAAAAGCTGTTTATAACAGCGGCGTACTCGAAAGCATTGCTAAGATGGCCTGGCTGACCGAACAGATCAATCCTGAGACCGCCCGTTTGAAAAATTCGCTGATAAGGAAACATTATCAACGCAAACATGGACCTCATGCTTATTATGGTCAATAGAAAAAGATGGAGAAAGTGAATGGTAAGCGCGGGATCACTTTTTTATATCACGTATTTTCCTTGCTGGCTACAATCTTGTTTTCAATCGTCAATTAAAATAAAGTATTCAAATGAAAAAAATTCAATGGTTACTTATTAGTTTCGCGCTGTTCAATGCTGCCTGTAACAACAACACGACAGAAAACAAAACCGAAACAAAAGAAGCAGAATCAAGCGAAATGAAAGCAGGGATAACAGAAAAGCCTTTTGGCACATTTGAACAAAAACCTGTTACCGAATATACCATTACCAATGCTCACGGGATGCAGGTAAGTGTCATAAATTATGGCGGTACAGTTACCCGGATCATAACTCCTGACAAAGACGGAAAGATGGGCGATGTGGTTACTGGTTTTGAATCTTTCGACGGTTTTACTCAAAAAGGTGTTCCTTATTTTGGCGCATTGATTGGGCGTTATGGCAATCGAATTGCCAACGCCAAATTTACACTGGACGGAAAAACCTATACGCTTGCTCCCAATGATCATGGGAATAGTCTTCATGGCGGCAATAAAGGATATGATAAAGTCTACTGGGACATCGCTAAATCGGGTGATAGCAGCCTGCAGTTAACCTATGACAGCAAAGATGGCGAGGAAGGATACCCGGGTAACCTCAAAGTACAGGTTGTTTATACGCTTACTTCAGACAATGCATTGAAGATTGACTATTCAGCCAGTACAGATAAAGCGACGCCCATCAACCTTACCAATCACTGTTATTTTAATTTATCCGCGGGCAGGGACTCAACCATTCTTAATCATGAGCTGATGCTGAATGCCGATAAATTCACACCGGTCAATGATGCGCTTATTCCGACGGGCAAGATAGAACCCGTAAAAGGAGGCCCGATGGATTTCACTTCGTTCAAGGTAATAGGAAAAGACCTCGCGGCGGTAAAAGGCGGCTACGATCATAACTGGGTATTAAACAGGAATGGATCAGGACCGGAAAAAGTGGCCGAACTACACGATCCTGCCAGCGGAAGAAATATGGAGGTTTGGACAACAGAGCCAGGCATTCAATTCTATTCCGGCAATTTCCTGGACGGAAAGCTGACTAATACTAAAGGCGGCCAAAAATATGTGAAGCATGGCGCCCTTTGCCTGGAAACACAGCATTTCCCCGACAGTCCGAACCAGCCATCATTTCCCACTACGATTTTAAATCCAGGCGAAACGTACAAACAAACGACCCTGTATAAGTTTTCCACCCGGTAGTAAATTATACGTAATGATTAGCCAATCATCGACAACCTGGATTTACAAACAAAAATAAATTGCAAGCAGGTTGCCGTATCTTCCTGCAACAATAAAAAAGGATCAATCCCTGAAACATGAAAAATCTGAAAGAGTTGGAAGTTTGGTTTGCGACCGGCAGCCAGCATCTGTATGGTGATGAGACCTTGAGACAGGTAGCCGCTCATTCGCAAGAGATCGCAGGGTTCCTGGATGAGCAGGAAACAATACCGGTCAAAGTAGTTTTCAAACCTGTTTTAAAATCAGCGGAGGAAATATTTGCTGTTTGCCAGGAAGCCAACAACAAAAAGAATTGTATCGGGCTCATCGCCTGGATGCATACCTTCTCCCCTGCCAAAATGTGGATCGGTGGATTGAAGATCCTGAACAAGCCCCTGATGCATTTACATACGCAGTTCAACCGGGACATTCCCTGGAAAGAAATTGACATGGATTTCATGAACCTGAACCAATCGGCCCATGGGGACAGGGAATTCGGGTTTATTATGACCCGGATGCGCCTCGAACGAAAAGTGGTTGTAGGTCACTGGCAAAATGAAAAAGTGATACAGCAAACCAGCATATGGACCCGCGCAGCAGCCGCGTGGAACGACTGGCAGCAAGGAAAATTTGTGCGTTTTGGAGACAATATGCGGTATGTAGCCGTCACGGAAGGAGACAAAGTAGAAGCAGAAATAAAATTTGGTTATTCCGTCAATACACATGGTGTAGGCGACCTGGTAAAAGTAATCAATGAAACCAGTGACAAGGATATCGATAAGCTTGTGAAAGAGTATGAAGAAACGTATGCCATGGCCAGTCCCTTACGCAAAGGCAATGATAAACACACATCACTACGGGAGGCGGCGAAGATCGAGACCGGTTTGCGGAATTTCTTAAAACAGGGAAACTATAAGGGCTTTACTGATACGTTTGAAGACCTGCATGGATTGGTACAACTCCCGGGGATTGCCGTGCAGCGATTGATGAATGAGGGCTATGGTTTCGGCGCAGAAGGAGATTGGAAAACGTGTGCGCTGGTGAGGGCGATGAAAGTGATGGGAAGCGGTTTGCCCGGGGGCAACTCGTTCATGGAGGATTATACCTATCATTTTGAAGCCAGTAATCAAATGGTACTGGGATCGCATATGCTGGAAATATGTGAAAGTATTGCTGTCGATAAGCCTTCCTGCGAGATACACCCGCTGGGTATTGGAGGCAAAGCGGATCCGGTCCGCCTGGTCTTCAGTGTAACGGGCGGAGCTGCACTCAACGCATCTATCATCGATATGGGTAACCGCTTCCGCTTGCTGGTGAATGAGGTGACAGCGGTATCGCCGAAATATGATCTACCCAAACTGCCAGTAGCTCGTGTATTATGGAAACCACATCCCAATATGTACGACGGGCTCGCTGCATGGATCTATGCAGGCGGAGCGCATCATACCTGTTACAGTCAAAACCTTACCTCCGAATATTTACAGGATTTTGCCGCGATGGCAGATATCGAATGTGTAACAATCGATAAATATACCGAGCTGGATAGATTCAGGAACGAACTGAAGTGGAATGAAGTGTATTACCGAAACAGGTAGTATCTTTTTTGCAAACCCAACATACCAACCAACGATTGACCCATCATGAACAATCAACTTGCGCTCAACGACTACATCGTCTTCCTCATTTATTTTGTTATCGTCGCGGCCTATGGCTACTGGATCTACCGGAAAAGAAAAAGCAGGGAACATGATGCCAAGGGATTTTTCCTGGCGGAAGGTTCGCTCACCTGGTGGGCTATCGGCGCTTCGCTGATCGCTTCGAATATTTCGGCGGAACAGTTTATTGGAATGAGTGGCAACGGTTATTTCGTCGGTATTGCTGTGTCGGCTTATGAATGGATAGCGGCCGTATCGCTTATCATCA
>DASSFT010000039.1:0-12946 GCA_035694045.1 Chitinophagaceae bacterium | reverse complement strand
GGTGATTCTGCTCATTGATTATGTTCTGGGAATAATAATAGCGATTGATCAGGTCAATCAATTCCTTATTCTTAAAATACCGGAGGCTTCCGGATTGAATTAACTGATCAATGGTTGAACGACTCCAATCGATAATAAAAGAACGATAGAGGAAAGTGCTATAATAATAGAACTTTCCCGGCGCGTTTTTGGTAATATTCCCTCTTGAAGCCATTGTCACAAGGCTGTCGATAGCACAGATGGTGAACTCAGCCCAGTGTATTCCTCTCCTGATCTCGTTAGTATCTACCCGCAGGTCATTGAGTAAGTTTTTCGCGTATTCCTTTGCTCTTTTTTGTTCTACAAAATGTTCCCGCTGGTTCTCAGCAATAAATCCAAGAAAAACGGCAAGGAAGAGCATCAAAAACTCTAAGAGGTATTCGGCCCATTTCTTTTTATGGGTGACGTGATGCGGGTGCTTGTGTACTTCCATATTTTCTGTTTGTTGCCCTGAGCCTGGCGAAGGGCTGATTACCTGGGTTGATGAGTGACTATCGGCTGACTTCGGGGCATGACTATCTTCCGGAAAATGTTCTGTTGCATTTTCAGGATGCCCTGCCAGCCCGCCTGGCGCCGGAATTTTGTCTTCGGATTTTTCTTCCATGTTGATCGGTGGCTTGTTTTGACAGGGCGAGAGGGTTAAATACAGGAGATGGATGATGATTGCCTAAATATAAACTGTCAATTCGAATCGGACAAATGAAGGGATGCCCACGGCAGGATTTGATAGTTGCAGGTTTTTCTTTTGGCCGTGGCGGGTGTTCTTCCTCCACCCGCCACAGGCCACTATTTAGTTGCGGTAATGCGTTAGGAACCCCCAATTATCTACTCCAGTAAGATAAAATAACGCAGATGAGTAGTGGTAGTCCTCCGGTAACTTACATATACCGGCTTTAACGGGGTTCCAGTGAGTATAGTTCAGTTTTTGAAGGAAGACCTTTTCAGTTCTTAGTTCAATGCTAAGCGGTCTCCTTTTCCAGAAGTTATATCTTCGATCATTGGCATCTACTTCGAAATCTAAAAGTTCTAATGGACGATTTTTTCGTAAATCAGCTTTTATCTGTTGTGCTGTGTATTTCAGAAAATCTCGTTGCACGTGACTGGGATGTATCAATGGTTGCATTTGCCAGATGAGATGAATATGGTTAATCATTATTACAAATGCATTAAGGATAATTCTTTTATCCTCAACCAGGAAACGAAGGCTGTCTACAATGATGTCCTTGTATTTATCCAATCTTAGCAAGTATTGCCATTGCTGGATAGTAGCAGTAAAAAATTGTGGGTATTCAGTGACAAATGTCGCCATTGGGAACAAGATAGTTCCTGTTTGCTTTAGCAGCCGAGAGGAAAAAACAGGCTTTTGTGCTTTTTTGTTTCTTTTGGCCGGTGAAAACACCGGCCATGGCGTCAGTCTTCCTTTCCGCTCTTATCCCCCACAAACCAATGCTCCTTATTCTTGAACAAAACATTGAACGTAGTCAGCGAGCCATAACAACGGGTGATATATTGCTGCATACCCACCTTTTCTTCATCAGTCAATTTTTTGTTGCTATTGATATTTTGCTCCAGCACCCGGAGCCTGTCGCGCAGCATCACTATTTTATGAAAAAAATCGTCGATAGGGATCTCTTTTGGCTTAAGCGTTTTGTCAAAAGGTTGAAGTACCATTGTTCCCTTTGTCCATCGCTCACCAAGCGGCACGATTTCGGTAAGTCCGCCCCAGAGGCGAAGGATCTTCAGCAATGATCTTTCGATCTCGCTATGCGTTTCTATTTCAGCTGTTATATTTTCCGGGATGATCTCATCCAGCTTCGCATCCGTTTTGTCGATCTCTTTCATACCGTGGTTGATAAACGAGATGAGATAAGTGGCGTAACGTATGCCTACAATTACCCCGGGGCCGAATTGGGTATGCTGCAGCCTTGTTCCAATACCAAGAGTTGTCTGGTCCATGACGATGATTTAGACGCCGAAGATAGTTCACGGGAAAAAAAGAAAGAATAACCTCAGTAGAATAACACCTATTGTAGAAAATTTGACTTGGGCTCTTTTTTCTTCGATTAATGTTGAACGTACTGATAGATACTTCTGAGTAGTTGTTGGTGCTCCCTGCATGCACTAGTATCGCGGAGTCCGTTAAGCAGACGGGAAACAAAGATAGTTCACGGGAAAAAAAGAAAGGATAACCACTGGCTATCCTTTCTGTAATTTTTTAGTTGTTATGGTGGCTATTTGACCATGACCTTTTGAGTCAGTATGCCATCCTCGGT
Source organism: Chitinophagaceae bacterium (assembly GCA_035694045.1). Taxonomy (GTDB): domain Bacteria; phylum Bacteroidota; class Bacteroidia; order Chitinophagales; family Chitinophagaceae; genus VBAT01. The sequence goes on along the minus strand of DASSFT010000039.1, from coordinate 10,634 downwards.
TTGCAATCTCACGATATACATCTGAGGCGGCAGATTGTCGGCACTCAGCGTCACAAGATGTGAACCTGCAGGACCGTTTCTATCCACCAGAACTTTTACCTCCCTGCCATTCAGATCAAGAACGCTCAGCCTTGCATGTTGAGGTCTCGGCAGATCGAACCGGATAGAAGTGGTAGCAGAGAATGGGTTCGGCGAACCAGGATAGAGAGCAACCTTACCCTTACCACCTATAGTAGCACTGACAACAGCAGAATAGTTGATCTTTCCATCGCGGTCAACCTGTTTCAGGCGATAATAATAAGTGCCTGGAGCCAGGGCTTTATCGGCATAGCTGTAATTTCTCGTAGCGCTGCTTTCATTTACACCATCTACAAAGCTCAACGCATACCATTCGTTGCCGTTGTTGCTGCGCTGAACTTCAAAACCTTTATTATAATATTCGTATTCTGTTTTCCAGCTTAATGAAACATCGTTGTTGGCAGGAGTTGCTTTGAAATCGGTAAGCGATACAGGCAATGTAAACGCTGTCGTGAATTTCAGATCTACCCAATAGTTGGCAGCAACGCCGCTGTTGGTTGGAAAAGTTGTTGAATTGGTGTAAGTATATACTCCATTACCTACTCCAGCCGGATCGTTGTTGTTAGACACGATAATAAACGGAGGTTCGAACTGGTCAGGCGTAGTGGGGAAATAGTTATTCGAGAAAGAATACCAGCCCGTAGGACTGAACACAGAAACCACGTACACGTTGCCAGGAAGCAAAACCTTGTTGGTGATAGGAATCTCTATCCATTCGACTGCCGTCACATTGGGATTAGTTGCAGTAGCCATGAGTGTTCCCGGAGTGCCTGAGTTTCCATTTGTCCACAGGTTGACGGTAAATGAACCAGTGCTGAGACCGGAGTTCTTGTAAAAGCGGATAGCGCTGATTGTGCCGATTTGAGTTACTTTAAATTTAAAGCCAACTTCAATTCCTCCTGGACCATCCTTGGATTCACCTGTTGGGACATCGCTGGGAGAAAATACGGTAAAAGTTTGTGCACTGGCTGTCATGCTAAATGCAGCAAAGACCAGGACAAAGAAGAAAGCAAAGCGTTTAATGGACGCAAATGATAAGTAGATGTTACGTTTCATACTCACAGAGTTTATTGATAAAATAAGGGGTAAACAAAAGGTAAAAAAGGATATGGAGGGAGTTCGAAGAATTATGAAGCGTCGTTGCGGTATGAACGCGGCTTAAGCAGTCGCTCAGGTTTTTTTATTTGCACAGGACGGCAGCAGAATCTCGGAACAGGATAAAGATATTTACTTATTTTTTGTCAAGCAAATGCCCTATCGTATTTTTTCGATACCCAAAAAATACATGATTAAAAAAACCCAGACGGTTGCTTTTGGAGACTACGGTTTTATAGTAATACCTGTTTGAATTAAAGTCCGATTAAAAATTTCCGGTCCCTGTTTCCCGTAAAAAACCGACTGCTATTGGTCCGTTTCAGGTTTTAGAAACGGTATGGGAGGAAGCCCGTTGAGATAACGGCGGTATGCTTCCTTTATATATTCCTGGAAATCATAATCGCTGGTTAGCAAGGTGAACTCATATGGAGGCCTATAGATCAACATGAAGCTATCGAGTTCATTCCCATTTAGGGAGGTTAATCTTCTTACAAGGGCCTTATTGAACCGGTGGTCAACGTATTTTTCCTGTTCCTGCAACAGCAATCTTTTCTGGAAGGCCTGCATGCTTTTGTTTCGTTTAAAACGGAACATATTGATGATCTCATCCAAATCAAAGCCTGCCGCAGCGCCATAGGCAGGCGTGACAGCTTTCAACCCCGGTTTTTGATAGTTAAAGGCCTTCGCATAGTCCTCCCGGTTCTGGAGTGAATCCAGCTTGTAGTTCCTCGGTTTGATCCTTACCTCCTTCAATACCGGGATATTCACCTGGAGGGAGATATCAAAGGCAAAAGGGTTGGCGATTTTCAACACCGGGAACTTAATGGTCGGCTTATTCAGGTAGCTGAACCAGATAGAGTCCTTCTCGGTGACATCGATCTCGTAATGGCCGTCAGCATTGGTAGCCGTTCCCTTGCCTGACGTGGTCAGCACACTCACCAACTCTACGGGATAGTTCCGCGAGCTGTCATATACCGTTCCTTTTATTTTATACCATTGTTGCGCGGCTGCGGGCCTGGAGGCCATAAAAAGCAGTAGTAGAATTAATATTTGAATAAGCCGCCTCGACAAAAGAGTAGTATTAGTGGCAAGTAACAAAAGAAAATGCAAATGGTTAGTTATAAGTTGACAGGTTGACTGGTTGATGAGTTAACAGGGAGCGCTTTGTAGGAAGTTTTGGCTGATTTTAGCGAGCATCTATCTCAAAATCCTTAAGGGTGGTTACCCCAACATATTTGGGACCCAAACGATTTTTGCGTGGGCAGTGGCGAAAAAATCTCTACTAACTGACCGTTTTGCTAACCAGTACACCTACAACCTCGGCAATAATCCTTGGGTAGTGTTCGTGTTCTAACACGTGTATGCGTTGAGCCAGGGAATCGGCTGTATCGCCGGGCAGCACCGGGCATTTTGCCTGAAAAATGATATCGCCATTGTCATAATGATCATCTACATAGTGAATGGTGATGCCGCTTTCTTTTTCCCCGGCAGCCAGCACTGCATTGTGAACTTTATTGCCATACATGCCCTTGCCTCCATAATTCGGCAGGAGTGCCGGGTGTATATTAATTATACGGCCGGGATATGCTTTTATAAGTAAAGGGGGAAGCTTCCACAGGAAGCCGGCCAGGACGATAAAATCGATCTGTTTTCCTTTCAAATCCTCAACATAAGCGTTGCCGCGAAAAAATTTTTCTTTTTCTATCATAAGTACCGGGATATTCTCCCTTGCAGCTATGGTCAGTACCCCGGCCGCCGGATTATTACAGGCGATGAGGGCCACTTTGACCTTTTTACTGTTTCTGAAATACTCAATGATCTTTTGAGCATTGCTGCCGGCGCCACTCGCGAAGATTGCTACGTAAGTGGTGAGAGGTGAGTCGTTAGTACTGAGCCGTTTAATCTTTTTACTATCGACCCAATAGCTATCGGATTCTGCCTGCCGTCTCGGAACTAGCTTCATTCGAATGCCCATTTTTATAATATACTGCAGAAAGAAACGAAACTGGCCGGTAAGAATACTCACTAATAAGACCGCGATTGGCCAAAGAATAACGATAACGAGTAGATAAACAATGACCCAAAGCCATTTTTGCTCTATGCCAAAAATGTTCATCAATCTTCTGCCTGCATAACCGGTCAGGCTGCCACCTATTGCGAAGGTGAAAAGTATCAATGTAAGCTGGATAGCATTGACCTTCCACTTATTTCGTAGACCTTTAAACATAAATTCCCGCAAAAGTCAGCAAAAAACACTCAAACCCTGTTTTCATTTTCACTTCAATGATTGTATGAATGATCATTTACTGTTACATGACAAACAAAATTGCAACATAGTGAAAAACGCTTATAATTCCTGTGAAACGCAAGCTGGTAGCGGGTTAAAAAATTTTTAACGCTGTTGTGATTTTGTTAAGTTCCTGACTTATTTTTGCAGCCGATTAAAGGATTTTATCCACATTTTTCAGAACATACTGCGACTATGATTCCATGTAAACCAATCTTGCAAAAGCTAATCCTGGTATTTCTCCTGATTTTTTGTTTTTCCGGTATTAAAAGTTTCGCGCAAGATGGTAAAAGCCTGTTCATGGGTAAATGTGCAAGTTGCCATCACCCCATAAATGACGGAGTGGGACCGCACTTAAAAGGGGTACTTAATGACGAATTCTACGGTGGAGATATAAAAAAAATAGCCCATTGGGCCTATAATGTAAACTCACTCGTCGGTTCAGATAAACATTATGCTGATTTGAAACAGAGATTCAACTCTGTCATGACGCAATTTGATCCTTCCACCTTATCTGAAAAGGATCTCACCGCTATTTTTAGTTACGTTGAAGCTTACGGATCGGAGACTACCAAAAATAAAGACAACGAAACCGCTCCTGAATCCAACCAGAATGCAGTCATCTTCGGCGTTATCTCATTGATCCTGGCCATTATCGCATTGATACTGATGCAGGTTAACAGCAACCTGAAGAAGATGTCAGATGACGCTGAAGGCATTCATCGTCCTGAGCCGGTTCCTTTTTTCCGCAACAAGGTTTATATAGCGATGGTTGCCGTGATCTTTTTCATAGTGGGTGGTTATTATGTTACCAAGGGCGCTATCGGTCTTCAAAGACAGAAAAACATGGAGCCCAAACAGCCCATCTTTTATTCGCATAAAGTACATGCCGGTATCAACCAGATCAGCTGCCTTTACTGCCATGGTAATGCCTGGGAAAGTAAATCTGCCGCCATACCTTCTGTGAACGTTTGTATGAACTGCCATAAAAATATCCAGGAATATACGAAGGGTCCGAAGCTGTATGATGCAGAGGGGAATGAAGTGGATGGTACCGCGCAGATACGCAAACTGTATGAATACGCTGGGTTCGATCCAAAGAATGCAAACGCGTGGGATGCTTCCAAAGCCAGGCCCATTGAGTGGAACCGTGTACACAACCTGCCGGATCATGTTTATTTCAACCATAGCCAGCATATAAGAGCAGGTAAAGTGCAATGCCAGACCTGTCATGGTGAGATAACCGCGATGAACGAAGTAAAACAATTCTCCGAGCTGAGTATGGGATGGTGCATCAACTGTCACCGCCAGACAAAAGTTGACTTTAACTATGATGATAAATCAGGTAATAAGTTCTATAGCATCTATGAAAAGTTCCATAATGATTTCAAAGCCGGCAAGATGGATAGCGTAACAGTCAAGGATATCGGCGGGTTGGAATGTCAGAAATGCCACTATTAAAATCCCGCACCATAGCGCGGGGCTAAAGGCTTACTAGAATTTGAAATATTTTTTAATCATCTCTAAGTTAGATTGGAAAAACAACGTGTAGGCGAGCTTAGAGTATAAATGTCCGCAGCAGGCGGATCGGTTAATATGAATAAATACTGGCAAAATTTCGGAGGCGGAGATGATCCGGAAAATCTTCAGAAGAAAGCAGATGAATTTCGGGAAGAATTGCCTTTCGAAGATTTTGATGGAAAAGAACTGGTTGATGCGAAAGCTCCCCGGCGGGATTTCCTGAAATACCTGGGATTTAGCACGGCTGCTGCCGCATTGGCTGCCGGTTGTAAAATACCGGAACGTAAGGCCGTTCCATTTGCCAACAAACCGGAGAATATCATTCCGGGTGAAGCAAAATTCTATGCGACCACCTATGTACAGGATGGCGATGTTGTTCCTGTGCTGGCTAAAGTGAGAGACGGACGCCCGATCAAGTTAGAAGGCAACGATCTTTCTGTGTTTACGAATGGTGGTACCACAGCAAGGGCGCAGGCTTCGGTACTGGACCTGTACGACACGCACCGCAATCGCTTTCCTTCACAAAAAGTCGGCACTGAGTACCCGGAAATCCCCACTTTCGAATCAGTGGATAAGACGATCATGGAAGCGCTTGGAGGACTGGCCGGCAAACAAATCGTATTCCTGAGCAGCACCATCGTATCTCCTTCTACAAAAGATATTATTGCCAAGTTCCCTAACCTGAAACATGTACAATATGATGCTGTATCCTACAGCGGCATGCTGCAGGCGAATGAAGCCAGCGGGTTTGGCAGGAAACTTCCTTCCTACAATTTCGATGCTGCTAAAGTTATGGTAAGTCTCGGCGCAGATTTCCTGGGAACGTGGTTAAGCCCGCTTGAATATGCCGTAGGTTATACAAAAGGACGCAAGATCAACGAGAAAAACCCGGAAATGAGCAAACATTACCAGTTTGAATCTCATTTGAGCACTACCGGGGCTAACGCGGACGAACGCTTTACCCATCGTCCTTCAGAAACCGGTGTTGTAGCACTGGCTTTGTTGAATGCAATTGACGGTTCGGTAGCTGCACCCGCGATCAACGATGCAAAACTGAGAGCCGGAATTGCCAAAGTGGCAAATGATCTTAAAGCGAATAATGGAAAGGCGCTGGTAGTTTGCGGCAGCAATGATATGAATGTGCAGGTCGTTGTCAACGCGATCAACAATGCTATCGGGGCTAATGGCGCAACAATCGATTGGTCCAAACCGGTAAATTATCGCCAGGGCATTGATAAAGATTTCGAAACCCTGGTGACAGATATGGATGCAGGCAATGTGGGTGCTTTATTAATCTATGGTGCCAACCCTGCTTATACCTATTATAACGCTGATAATTTCAAGAAAGCGCTGGCTAAAGTGAAACTGTCCGTTTCATTCAACGAAAGATGGGATGAAACAACACAGTTGTGTTCATACAATCTTCCCACGCATCATTACCTGGAAAGCTGGGGCGATGCTGAACCCAAAGCAGGCATTACGAGCTTTATTCAGCCTACTATATATCCTTTATTCAAAACACGCGCTTACCAGACTTCGTTGCTGAAATGGAGCGGTAACAATACAACATACGAAGACTATTTCAAGAATTTCTGGAACACAAAACTTGGATCTGATGATGCTTTCAACAAGGTGTTACAGGAAGGTATCCTGGTAGCAACAGCTGAAGCTACCGCTGCCGGCGCCGGTGCCTATGGCGGCGCTGCCTTAGGGGCTGCATCCGCGGCGCTGGTTGCTGCAAAAAAAGTAAACGGTGATGAGATCGTGTTGTATGAAAAAGTTTCGATCGGTTCAGGTGTTGGGTCTACCAATCCCTGGCTGCAGGAAATGCCAGATGCGATTTCAAAAGCATGCTGGGACAACTATGCAATGATCAGCATGAGCAAGGCAAAAGAATTGCTGGATCTTGACCTTTATTATAATCATGAGAGCGAAGTAGGTGCCCAGGCAAGAGATTATAAATATTACCCACAGAAACCGGTTATCAAAGTAACTGCAGGGAACAGGGAAATAATACTGCCAGTATTGGTAATACCTGGTATGAATTCCAATACCATCGCTGTGGCCGTAGGATATGGCCGAAGCGATAAAATGGGCAAGACGGCGACAGGAGTGGGTGTAAATGCTTACCCGCTGGCCTCCTTCAACGGAACAACGGTAAACTATAGCAATGAAGTAAAACTGACTGATGAAAAGCGTAAGGTAAAACTTGCGCAGATGCAGATACAGAATACTTACGACGGTCGTGTTGAAGTAGTGAGAGAAACCACACTGGCAACTTTCAAAAAGAATCCAAACGCTATACCTGAATATCGTCAGGAGATGACAGACGATTTTGCAAAGAGTACCGGCGATTTCAGGGCAGAGGCAACAATTTACCCTGACCATTTAAAGACTGTTCCTTTAAAATGGGGTATGACGATCGATATGAATGCCTGCTTTGGATGCGGCGCCTGCGTGGTCGCCTGTCATGCGGAAAACAATGTGCCGGTAGTAGGGAAAGGAGAGGTATTGCGTTATCATGATATGCACTGGTTGCGCATCGACCGTTATTTTGTATCGGACCCAAATAATGTGGATGATCTGAAAGGAGTGGTGTTCCAGCCTATGCTTTGCCAGCACTGCGATAATGCTCCTTGTGAGAATGTTTGCCCGGTATCAGCCACTAACCACAGCACCGAAGGCATCAACCAGATGGCATATAACCGTTGTATCGGTACAAGATATTGTGCTAATAACTGCCCGTACAAAGTTCGTCGCTTCAATTGGGGTGATTTCACAGGAGCGGACAGCTTCCCGAACAACCAGGATCAATGGTTAGTGGGTAAACTGGATCCGGTCGTTCATCAAATGAATGAGGACCTTACCCGGATGGTTTTGAACCCGGATGTAACGGTGAGATCAAGAGGGGTGATGGAAAAATGTACATTCTGTATCCAGCGTACACAGGCTGCCAAGTTAAAAGCTAAGAAAGAAAACAGGATGCTGGCTGATGGCGATGCAAAAACAGCTTGTCAGCAGGCTTGTGCGGGTGACGCTATCGTATTTGGAAATGTACGTGACCAGACAAGCCAGGTGAGCAGGATACGTGAAGAAAATAAGCAAAGAAGTTTTTATGTGATTGAGCATCTCCATGTGCTGCCGAATATTACTTATTTGGAAAAAATAAGGAATACAGACGAGATCATTGAAACAGGAGAGCATCACGAAGAGGCAGGAACTAAGATTTCGACAGGAGAGCCGGAGAAAGCGGAGCATTAAGAGAGCCTGCGGTAGGCAGGTCGATAGTCAATAGTCGATGGTCGGGCTGCTAGCGAATAGCGTCATTGCGTCCCGATGGCGATCGGGAGGAGCGAAGCAATAACTTTTTGAATTTATAATATGGGATTACTCAGATACGAATCACAGGTAAGACCGCCACTGGTAAATGGCGATAAAGATTATCACCAGGTGACGGAAGATATTTGCCGCCCGGTAGAGACGAGGCCATCCAAAGCCTGGTGGATAGGATTTATCATATCCGTTCTTGTATTGTGCTTTGGGATCGTATCCGTTACCATGGAAGTGATCTACGGGGTGAACCAGTGGAACCTGAATAAAACGGTCGGTTGGGGCTATGATATCACCAATTTCGTATGGTGGATCGGTATCGGTCATGCGGGTACGTTGATCTCTGCGATCTTATTATTATTCCGCCAGGGTTGGAGAACCGGTGTAAACCGTGCTGCAGAAGCTATGACGATCTTCGCGGTGATCTGCGCCGGCCAGTTCCCGATATGGCATATGGGTCGTGTATGGGTAGCTTTTTTTACTTTACCCTATCCCAATACCCGCGGTCCTTTGTGGCCCAACTTTAACTCGCCACTTCTCTGGGACGTATTTGCGATCTCGACCTATTTTACCGTTTCACTTTTGTTCTGGTATTCCGGATTGATCCCCGATGTCGCTACATTAAGAGACAGGGCCAGGTTGAAATGGCGCAAGTTATTTTATGGTATTGCCGCCTTCGGGTGGACAGGGAGTACCAAGCACTGGCAAAGACATGAAGCACTTTCGTTAGTGCTGGCTGGTTTGGCTACACCGCTTGTACTTTCAGTGCACACGATCGTATCCTTTGACTTCGCAACTTCAGTGGTTCCGGGATGGCACACTACCATCTTCCCGCCCTACTTCGTTGCGGGAGCTATCTTCTCTGGGTTTGCGATGGTGCAAACGCTATTGGTTGTAACCCGGAAAGTACTTGCGCTGGAAGACTATATCACCATCGAGCATATCGAAGTAATGAATAAGGTCATTGTGCTGACGGGATCTATCGTAGGTATTGCTTATCTCACTGAATTATTTATTGCGTGGTATGGTGCTAATACATATGAAGGATTTGCTTTCCTTCAAAACAGGGTCAACATCAACAGTCCCTATGGCTGGGCCTATTTTATCATGATGGGATGTAACGTGTTGTCGCCACAGATATTCTGGTTCCGTAAAATGAGAAGGAACCTGCTGGTGACTTTCTTCATGAGTATCCTGGTGAACGTGGGTATGTGGTTCGAAAGATTCGTGATCATTGTCACCTCTGTTTACCGTGATTACCTGCCCAGTTCATGGAGCACTTATTATACACCGACGATCTGGGAAGTTGGGTTTTATATGGGAACATTTGGGTTGTTCTTCACCTGTTATTTCCTGTTCTCGAAATATTTCCCGGTGATAGCGTTGGCGGAGATCAAACATATATTGAAGAAGAATGGAGAAAGCTATAAAGAAAAGATGACACCGATAGAGAATGAAACATTGTACGAGTTCGTGGAAAAACACGGGCATGATCACGGAGCGTGACCCCAAACCCCTAAAGGGGTTATAGGGGGAGTTATTGTATAGGATCGAAAAGAAAATAAATAGAAGCGACATAACAATTTTAATAACCAACTCTGGAATTCTAAGAGCGACAAAAAGTAAAGAGTAGTCAGGAATCAGAGTCTAAAAGCCCCTCCAGGGGTTTGGGTATGGCAGTAAAAAAATTCATAACAGGCAATTTCTACGATGAGGCGGTCTTGTTTCCCGCGGTAACCAAGGTTCGCCGCGCCGGCTACAAGATACATGACGTGTACACGCCGTTCCCGATCCATGGGTTGGATAAAACCATGGGCTTGCGTGATACGGGGCTTCATACCGCCGGTTTTATTTTTGGTATTACGGGAACCTGTACCGCTCTTGGTTTTATTACCTGGGCGCTGACATTGGATTGGGCGATCAATTTTGGCGGTAAGCCATTCTTTTCATTGCCCGCATGGATACCTATCACCTTTGAATTAACGGTGTTGTTTGCTTCAGTGGGTATGGTGCTGACCTTCTGTTATCTCTGCCAGCTGGCACCCTTCGTAAAAAAAGATCATTTCAATCCCCGCTCGACGGACGACACATTTGTAATGGCGCTGGAATGTACCGACAAAACAAACGAACAGGAAGTGATCAGTTTTTTAAATAACCTCGGGGCTAAGGAAGTGGAAGTGCAGTATAAAGAAACCGAGTGGTGGTTAGGGAGATACGATAAAGAGACAAAGCGTTTTGAAAAAAAAGCGGAACCAGTTCATTGATCATTTAAGAAATAGGAATGAAAAAATTTTTGATTATAACAGGATGTATAGCGGTGATC
>DASSFT010000038.1:0-4642 GCA_035694045.1 Chitinophagaceae bacterium | reverse complement strand
ATTCTTATTCTTTAAAAGAGTTCTTTGAGGTATACCCCGATGCTATCAATTCTTTCCCTAAAGATTTTTTAGATAGAGAGTTATTAAAATATCTATTACGCGAAGGTTATATAGATGAAATGTATACGTCATTGATCTCCTATTTTTATGAAGGAGCTCTTACCAAAGCAGATATGGGCTTTTTATTAAGTATCAAACAGCGCAAGCCGGTTGATTTCACGCTTAAACTAAGTAAGATTGAAGAAGTAATAAAAAGTATTACCCTAATACAATTGGGGCGGAATGCAATTCTGAATCACTCATTTATTGACTTTCTCCTAACCAACGGAGACCGGTACAACGACCAGCAAGCCGCAGTTTTTTCAAATTTCACTAAAAATGATTCGCGATACGTTGATTTCTTCTTCTCTTATCTCGACGCCGGAAAACAACATCAGCTTTTTATTGCAGCGCTGGGCAAGCATTGGCCTGAATTGTGGATAACAATTTCCAGCGATAATAGGAGCACATTGGCTATAAAGGACACCCTGCTACGCAATTTAATTATCACAACTGACCCAGAGATTATCCAATCACAAAATGTAGACTCCAGCATCACTGAGTATGTTTCTGACAAGCCGGACTTCCTTTCAATTCTCCCGGAAAAGGAAAATGTGAGAAAGATGATGGTTGCAATGAATTCGATCAGACCGAAATTTAAGAATCTGGCCCCGACGGACGAATCGTTGGATCTCCTTAACCACATTCATAAAAACAACTTTTATGCTATAAACGAATCGATGATTTCCCTGCTGGTTCAACGCCTGGGAAAAGGCTCCGGTAACGAAGATCACCTGGCAACTGCTAATTATTCTGCAATATCCAACTCTGGTTGTGCCGAACTGATAGCCCATGTGGAAAATAACATCGATGAATATATATCCAATGTTTTTCTCAAACTGGAATATAACACATCGGAGCCTGAAGATATGGTAATAAAACTCCTTAATAATCCAAATATCACACTTGACAATAAGAAAACTATTATCGAGGTTTCTGACTGCAAACTGAAAAATATTTCAAACGTTCCAAAAGAATTGTGGGCCGATATTGTCACAAATGAAAAGATGGTCAGCAATTGGTTCAATGTATTGCGCTATTTTGCCAATGTCTCGAAAATAGACCCATTGCTTGCTAGCTATCTTAACAATCCGTTCACCTGCATTGAGCTTGCGGAGGAAATTATAGAAGCGGATGAAGAAACCGAAGATGAGAAGGATGCACAAAAAGTAGTTGACTCTATTTCGAAAGAGCTGATCCAAAACCAGGCGATCACGGATGACGCATTTAAATACCTGGTAAAATCCATTAGTGAAAAATATGAGGGTGATCTGGACCTGCCAAACATAAGTGACAAGAAGATCAGGGCTTTAATTGAGGATGATATACTCGCGATGACACCTGCCAATTTTAATGGCCTGAAAAAAAATAATGCAATGCGACTTTTGCTTATACGCAGTAATTTCCAGGAGTTCCTTACCAAGACTGGGGATTATGGACTTGAACCGGCCGACTATATAATGATACTTTCGTCTGAAATTGCAATGAATGAAAAACTTTCTTTAATAGAAGTGATGCCTACTGAAACTTTTACTGGTCAGCAGCGACTAGCTGACCTATCATCTAGCCTGTTATCAAATGCAAGCGTGACTATAGTCCATGACAAATTGAAAAAAATACTAACGTACTCAAGTGATGTCCACAATCGAATCATTCTTTTTATCAACCAGCTTTCTGGAATGTCGACCGATCAAATAGACGATTTGTTGGGAGCCATCGGAGAACCATTTTCAGTAATTGCTGAAAGGGGCAAGAAACCGCAAATACCTCTCACGCCTGAAAATCACGAACTTGTGAAAAAGTTGCAGGAAATGGCATATATATCAAGCTTCAAGATTGAGAGCGATGAAAATCGGATACGTGTATATACTCGTTTATCATCAGAAAGCCAATCATGATTTGATTCCCTCAATTACAAAATATCTCAGATAAAAATACATAAGCCTTACCTCCCGGGCACTATCATGAATTACCCTCTTCAATCATAAGATCAGGCGCAGCGCCTTTTTGCAGATCTGGTATTTTTGTCGCCCGGTTAGCGATGATCTGTAAGGTTGATTTTATCTTCAAATGCTTGAATATCATTTAATGACTTAATTAAAAAGTTCGAATTCGGGCTAGTTCTGTGCACAAAAAAAGCCTTATCAAGAAATGATAGGGCATTTTTATTTGGCTAATGAAATCATTTTTTATGCAGCAGACTCAAAACCTGCCTGCCGGCAGGCAGGTCTGCCTACCGCAAGGATGTGCTGGTTCCCTGCCTGGCTGAGTCACGCAGGCAGGGATTCCAGTCCCGGGCACAAAAAAGCCTTATCAAGAAATGATAGGGCTTTTTTATTTAGCTCATGATATCATTTTTTATGCAGCAGACTCAAAACCTGCCTGCCGCAAGGATGTGCTGGTTCGTCCCGATGGCTATCGGGACCAGTCCCGGGCACCAAGAGAAGATCGGAGAAACAGTTTGAAGAGCGTGTTCTCCGTTTTTTTCCCTTCGCCCCCACTCTCTTTCTCGCTCTGTTTATCCGACCTCCCATTTTCCAGGTTATGTTATCATGAACTCCCTCAAAAACAATGCTTTTTGCGTCAACTAATTCACCCAAAGCCTTCGTTCTTACAAAAATAGATTGTACATTTACGGCTCTATCCCATTTCCGGGTTCCGGATTTTCTCCCCTTTATTCCTTTGACTAGCCGTGAATTGCAATTCCTATCACAGGCCACAGCTATCCCTTCCCTATGCTCAGGTAAAACTTGTTCATGTCAGTCAAGGATTGCAATCGTTCATACCACCCTTTTAGACCCTTGTTCAGGACCTTCATCTGTCTTGTTTCCGCCATCCTGTGTACAAGCGGATCACCTTTTGCTCCGGGCGTGACCACACAATTCAATTTTAATGAAGGTAGCGGCACATCCGTCACCGATCTTTCCGGTAACGGGCACAATGGCACATTAATCAATGGTCCTGTATGGACGACAGGGAAATATGGCCAGGGTTTAATCTTTAATGGAAGCAGCAACTACGTAAACATACCCGATCACAATGACTATACATTGAACCCGGCTCAAAGCTATACCTGGAGTGCCTGGGTAAGAAATACGAATTTCAATTCATGGGGAACCGTATGGAGCCAGACTATTGATGTCAATAATTATTTCTATTTCTACGCCCACTCAACTACAGATGACGAAGCGGGACCTGTCACGAATGGCGTATCGGTTTACTGGTACAACGGAACAAACAGGCTGGTCGTTCACAGCAATGATAACGTACTTAGCGCGGGCAACTGGAGTGATATAACCGTTACGTATAATGGAAGCCTTGCCCAGGCAAATCGGTTTACGATCTACGTAAACGGAACAGATGTTACAAACCGCGGCGATGTGCAATCCACCGGTACGATCTCAACTATCAATCCGACCAATATCAGGATCGGCTCTAACCAGCCATTCGGGGATTTCCTGAATGCGACAGTAGATGAAGTAAGATATTACACGCGACTGCTGTCAGAAGCGGAGATCACATCAGACATGAACTCCCCAATTGACAATACAGCGCCAACAGTTAGTATCAGCAGCCCCGCAAACAGCGCATCGGTAAACGGAACAATAACTATAAATGCCAACGCATCAGATAATATCGGCGTTGTGGGTGTCCAGTTTATGTTGGATGGTGTCGACCTGGGCGCAGAAGATCTTTCTGCCCCTTACTCCATATCCTGGAACACAGTTGCTTCGATCGATGGCAATCATAGCCTGACTGCAAAAGCCAGGGACCTTGCGGGAAACATCGCCACTTCATCTGTGGTCACGGTAAATGTAAACAACGATCTTATACCACCGACCATAAGTCTTACATCGCCAGCTCCGGGAATTACCACCGGTATTGTTGACATAAATGCAATTGCAGGTGATAACATAGGCGTTGTCGGTGTGCAGTTTTTATTAAATGGTGTTAATCTCGGTGTGGAAGATCTGGCAGCTCCTTATACTTTATCATGGAATAGTAACACGGTGGCCGATGGGCAATATTCCCTGTCTGGAACCGCCAGGGATGCCGCGGGCAACAGGACAACAGCCAGTGTAAACATCACGGTACACAATAACCCGGACACCCAGTTGCCCTCTGTCAGCCTGATCTCTCCATCTGCCAATTCTATACTGGCAGGTAATATCGATGTAACCGCGACAGCGAATGACAACATCGGTGTTACAAGCGTAGAATTTCTATTGAATGGCGTGGTATTCGGTACAGATCTTAGTGCGCCGTATTCGGTGCAAATGAACACAACATCTTTTACCGATGGACAGTATGTTTTGACGGCAAGGGCAAAGGACCTGGATGGCAACCTGGCTACTACGTCTCCCGCGAATATCATCATTTATAATAACCCGGATACACAAGCGCCTACAGTTAACCTGGTATCACCCTCGGCCAGCGCCATTATTGCAGGCACGGTCGACATAAACGCCAATGCCAGTGATAACATTCTAATAAAAGGAGTTCAATTCCTGCTGAATGGAGTGAACCTCGGAACTGAAGACAC
>DASSFT010000037.1:0-5003 GCA_035694045.1 Chitinophagaceae bacterium | reverse complement strand
TCTGCCAAATAACTGGTCGTTATTGATAACCCCTAAGAACTGCTCGTCGGAATAGTGGCTGCGCACGGTATCCTGTCTCAGTGAATCAGCCGAAGTTCCGCCCAGTGTGAAAATATCATTATAAGCTTCTACAGTGATAGATGTATCAAAAGTCGTTACATTATCAATGGGTGGGATAAGGTCAGCTCCCAGTTCGGTAGCTTCATTGATCTTTTTGCAGGAAGTAAATAAGATAAGAAGGCTGGTAATAATTGATCCAAGCGTTAGTGCCAGTTGTCTTTTGTTCACGATTTAATTTTAAAAGCAGGGGGTTAGGAAATTTACCTCGACGCAAGATCGTTATACAGTTGTAAATAGTCTGTTAAATCAGATTCGGAATTGTACTGCAATGTCTTCTTGCCTCTGACCTTGGAAAACTCATCCAGCAATTTTTTCTCTACTTTTTCAGCACCAAATGTTATTGCGTCTGCATACGTGGCGCCTCCCCTGAACATCGCTGTATTATTAGCTTCCTTGAATGGCTCCAGGTCCTTTTCTTTTAATGAAGGATGAATGAGGGCCTTGGTCAGGAAATCATTGCCCAATTTTTCCTTGAATGTATTCTGGCCAATAGTATAGACAATCTTGCTATGTGAAAAAACGGGCTCTTTTTTATAAACCGTTTTTAAATACGCAGGGATAAGACCAGTCATCCAGCCGCTGCAGTGAATGATATCCGGAGGCCATCCAAACTTTTTTACCGTCTCCAAAGCTCCTTTGCAAAAAAAGATGGTGCGTAGGCCATTGTCTTCGAACCATTTTTCACTTTCGTCATGGAAAATATATTTTCTTTTAAACAGGTCTTCGTTCTCCAGGAAGTAAACCTGCAGTCTTGCACTTGGCAATGAAGCCACTTTTATCTGCAGGGGCATATCGTCATTATCCACCGACACGTTGATCCCCGAAAGGCGAACCACTTCATGGAGCCGGTGACGGCGTTCGTTGATATTGCCAAACCGGGGCATTATGCAACGGACTTCAAATCCATTGTCATTTGCCTTTATAGCCAGTTTATTAACGGTTTCTGAAAATTCTGTCAACTCCAGGTAGGGTGACATTTCGTTGGCAATAAATAGAATTCGTTTTTTTCCAGACATATTGTCCATTTTTCAAAAGAGTGCAAAAGTACTATTTTATACTGAATAGCTAAGTTTGCAACGGATTCTAATGTCAAAAACGGCGATCTTTTATGGTTTTATTAAAAAAAAAGGACGATATCAGGCGATACCTGGACCGCAAAAAACAGCAAGGAGTAAGGGTGGGGTTTGTTCCGACCATGGGAGCCCTGCACCAGGGGCATATCTCTCTCGTAGAAAGCAGTAGAAAAGATAATTCAATAACTGTTTGCAGCATATTTGTAAATCCTGCCCAGTTCAATGACCCCAAAGATTTTGAAAAATACCCCGTGACCATCGACAGGGACATTAACATGCTTGAAGCCGCTGGCTGTGATGTATTGTTTCTGCCAGCCCTGGAAGAAATTTATCCAGATGGCACAAAGACAGGGGAAAAATTTGAGCTGGGATACCTGGAAACGATCCTGGAAGGCAAATACCGCCCGGGTCATTTCCAGGGTGTGTGTATGGTGATGCAAAGGTTGTTGGAAATTGTGATGCCCGGTAGCCTGTATCTCGGTCAGAAGGATTACCAGCAATGCATGGTCATCAAAAAATTGATTAATGATAATTTTGAACGCATAGTCACTGTTGTTTGCCCGATCATCAGGGAACCTGATGGTCTTGCCATGAGTAGCCGGAATATGCGGTTAAATGAAGAAGAAAGAAAAAAAGCTCCGGCGATCTATTCGGCTTTGCAAAGCCTGCAACAAAATCTTCAGAAAGAAGATCTGCAATCTCTAAAGTCCGAGACAACCACCAGGCTGACGAAACTGGGTTTTAAAGTCGATTATATTGAAATAGCAGATGCCTCTACCCTTCTACCAGTGACCGAATGGAACGGAAGTCAAAAGCTGGTAGCATTGGCTGCTGCTTTCCTGAATGAAGTGAGGCTGATCGACAACCTGCTTTTAAAATAAATTTATCATATTATCAGCTTGATCAATCATTGTCTTACTGCCAGGCCTGCTAAGGTTTTGTGACTTTATGTAAGCTAGATGACTTGTATGATTTATTTGACTTATTTTGAGGATAAATGAACAAGCGGCTTCGCACAATACTTCAATATGTATTTTTTTTCGCGCTGGGCTTTTTTTTCGTATGGCTATCGGAAAAAGATGTAGGAAGGCCTCAGAGATTACAGATCAGATCAGCGTTGGAGCATGCCCGTTTTTACCTGGCAGTACCTGTTTTTCTTATCTTGTTGTTGAGTCACTACGTGAGAGCAGTGAGATGGCGCCTTCTTATAAAATCATTGGGTTATCACCCCAGCAAAGCCAATACTTTTTTCGCCGTAATGATCGGGTATATCGTCAACCAGGCCGTATTGCGCCTGGGGGAAGTAATGAAATGCACGGTACTGGCCCGCTATGAAAAAGTTCCGGCCGATAAGCTCGTTGGCACGATTATTCTCGAAAGGTTGATCGATGCCATTTCATTAGTAGTGGTTCTGGCTGTAACTGTCATCATACAACCCTCCCTGTACGATGAGCTGCTGGCGACGATCTTTCATACCCGCGATGCCGCTGATGGCAAAAAAATACCCGGGTATGTATTCCTGCTTATCATTTTTGGGATCGTGATTTTGGCAATAACGCTATGGATGCTGATCAAAAAGAAAAATTTTAATGACCTCGCCGCTGCCATCAAAAAGATCGTGAAAAGGATTTGGGAAGGCATCAGCGCCATCCAGCATTTAAAGAAAAGAAAATTGTTCCTCCTGTATACAGTGTTACTGTGGGCACTTTATCTCGGTGGTGGGTATATCGGTTTTTTTGCTTTGCAGGAAACTGAACACTATGGTATCCGTGAAGCATTCTCAGTTTTATCGGCGGGAAGCGTGGGCATGACGATTACCCCCGGCGGGATCGGCGGATATGCTTACCTGCTCGAAAAGGTAATGCAGGTGTACGGATTGTCCGAAGGTGTCGCCCTGGCTTTTGGATGGTTACTTTGGCTGTCAAACACCTCCGTCATTATTATCGGGGGGTTGTTTAGTTTTGTGGCCCTTCCTTTGTTTAATAAAAAGAAATTGCAGCAGTCCGCTCTGTAACGACCATGAAAAGCGTTGAATTTGTCACACAAAAAATTCTTTCATTTGAACAGGCAGCTCACCGCGTCCTACAATGGAGGGTGACGGGTAAAAAAATCGGGTTTACCAACGGGGTTTTCGACATCATTCATTCAGGACATATATTTTCCCTTTCGCAGGCGGCAAAGGAGGCCGATTATCTCGTTGTAGGATTGAATTCGGACGCCTCTGTCAAACGCCTGAAAGGAGAAAGCCGCCCCGTGAACAACGAGGACTCGAGAGCCCTGGTGCTTGCGTCGTTATTGATAGTGGATGCCGTGGTAGTATTTGAACAGGACACACCCCTTGAATTGATCCAAACAGTGATGCCTGATGTGTTGATAAAGGGAGGCGACTACACGCTTGACCAGATAGTGGGAGCCAAAGAAGTGATAGCAAATGGCGGGCGGGTTGTCATCAACCCGATACTGGAAGGATTTTCCACCACAGAAATTATTAACCGGATGAGAAAGACCTGAATTGTTTTTTTAAAACTTAACAGTGAGGGTTTTCATTCCTGGTTAACTTTATCTTCATTGAAGATGAATTTTATTTTATGAGTGAACACCACAAACGGAAGACGATAGCACGGGATGTGAGCTGGCTTTCTTTTAATGCAAGAGTGCTGCAGGAAGCAGCCGATCCCAATGTTCCACTGAAGGAACGCATCCGGTTCCTGGGCATTTTTTCCAACAACCTGGATGAGTTTTTTCGAGTGCGGGTAGCTACCCTCAAACGAATGATACAATTGGGCACTAAAGCCAATATGCATCTCGAAAGCGATCCCCAGCAAATACTCGACGAGATACAGATGATCGTATTGAACCAGCAAAGCGAGTTCAACCGTATCTGGGAAGATGTGCAGAGAGAAATGAAGGAGCATAAAATATTTCTGCGTACGGAAAAGGAACTGAATGCCAAACAGCAGGATATAGTGCGCGCTTATTTCGATGAAGAAGTAAGCCCGAATATAATTCCGCTCATGATTGAGAACATCCCGGAATTTCCGACCCTCCGTGACAAATCCATCTACCTGGCCGTAGTGATGTGGAAGAAAGAAAGTGCATTGAACAAGAAATATGCGTTGATCGAAGTACCGAGCCGTGTGCTGGGGCGGTTTTTATTGCTACCCGCGTCCGACGGTGAATACGATATCATACTGCTGGAAGATGTCATCCGGTTTAACCTCCCCGAAATTTTTTTCTTCTTCGGTTATGACCAGTATAAATCGCATGTCTTTAAAGTAACCCGGGATGCAGAGATAGATATTGACAACGATGTATCCACCAGTTTTCTTCAACGGTTCACAAAGGGCTTGCGGAACCGTCGCAAAGGGAAGCCGGTACGTTTTGTATATGATCATGAAATGGACCCCGGTTTGCTGGAATACCTGATCCGTCGCTTGCACCTGACCAAAAGAGATAATCTTATTCCAGGTGGCCGCATTCATAATTTTCGGCACTTCATGGATTTTCCCGAAGAGGTATTTAAAGAAAGACGTAGCCGCAAAAAACCTTTTTATCATCCATTGCTCGCTGAAGACCGCATTTCCGATGTCATCATGAAAAGAGATGTAATGCTTCATTTGCCTTATCATTCCTTTAGACCGATCATTGACTTGCTCCGCGAAGCCGCTTTTGACCCGGATGTCACCACTATTAAGATCACAGGTTACCGGCTGGCCCAGCAATCGAGGGTTATCAACTCGCTTATCAATGCCGCCCGTAATGGAAAACAGGTTACGGTAATGCTCGAATTGCGGGCAAGGTTTGAAGAAG
>DASSFT010000036.1:0-14165 GCA_035694045.1 Chitinophagaceae bacterium | reverse complement strand
GGTTGCGCCTCCTCGATTTTTCCAAAAGAGGTGACAGCGGCGCCGGAATCGCCTTCAATTTTACCGTTAATGATCAGTGCTATTTGTGATGCAGGAAAGGTCATTGAGTTCTTAAGTAACAAATGTAATATTTTTTAACCTCGCCAATGGCAAGGCTGCTGTTCTGTTGTATCAATGCATTATCGACCATTGAAATATCTTTTACTGATCCGTCTTTAAATAAGATATTGATAAGCTCATCTTTGGGATCGTAGGTAGTATTGCTGGTGGTGCCGGTAAAGACAAAATATTTAACATCTTTCTCATCAATATTTAATTTCTCTTTTGCCTCCTCCAGCTTTGCTTTTACAAATTCGGGGTCAATAGGCTCTGATTGCAATTTCACTTTGTACAGGTGCCGGTCGGTTAAAGAACGGCAAAGCATTGCCAGTATTTTATCCGGGTGTTTGCACCAGTTCTTGATAGTGGCCATCACATCGTTATCGTCCAGGGCGCAAAAAGTATCGAGATTTTTTTCGATCAAAACGCTTCCTCCCGCCTGGTGCAAAAAGAAATCAAAAGCATCCGAAGCACATTTTATTCCTTCACCTTTATTGATCAGTTCTTTCGCCCTGCGGATAATATTTACCAGCATCATTTCAGCGGCAAGCACCGTTTTATGCAGGTAAACCTGCCAGTACATCAACCGGCGGCTCACCAGGAATTTTTCAATTGAATAGATAGCTTTTTCCTCCACCATCAGGTCCCCATCTTTTACAGCCAGCATTTTTATGATGCGGTCATAGCCGATCACGCCTTCAGCTACGCCGGTAAAAAAACTATCCCGGTTCAGGTAATCCATCCTGTCCACATCCAACTGTCCCGATACGAGTTGGTGTAAGAACCTTTTTGGGTATTGATTCGTAAAAATATCTATGGCAGTTTGCAATTGCCCATTGAACTCTTCATTGAGCTTTTTTATGATCAGTAAGGAAATCGCTTCGTGATGGACATCAGCAATTAATTCGCTTTCCAGTGCATGAGAAAAAGGACCATGACCGATATCGTGTAGCAGGATGGCGATCTTTGCGCCGAGTTCTTCCTGCGGATCTATAGCAATGCCATTGCTTTTTAGCTCGTTTAACGCATTATACATAAGATGATAAGCGCCCAGCGAATGATGCAGCCTTGAATGCACAGCCCCGGGATACACGAGATGGGCAAAAGCCATCTGGTGAATATTCCGCAACCGCTGGTAATAGGGATGGGAAATTATCTGCAGGATCAACGGGTGATCAATGGTAATAAAGCCATATACCGGGTCGTTGATGATCTTGCGGACGGAAGGCATTGTTGCGTTTTTGTTAAAGGGAAAGCGGCAAAAGTACAAAGGCAGCCGCTAATAAGCTAAATTTGGGTTTCACGTAAGCAAAGGATTCACAGAAAAGAAATAAAGGCATCCGTGTATCCGTGGCAATTCTTCAAGGAAAGGGCTATATTTAAAACCAGGAGAGATCGATGGACGAGATTTTTTTTCGATATCCAATAAAAATTCAAAGAAATGGCTGTAGCAAAAATTATCTGGATTGATGATGAAATAGAAAGTTTACAATCTCAAAAACTATTTCTCGAAAATAAAGGGTACGAAGTAGCCACATTTACGAATGGCTTTGATGCAATCGATTATGTAAAAGACAACCAGGTGGATGTTGTCTTGATCGATGAGAGCATGCCTGGCATAACAGGGCTGGAAACGCTGGCAAAGATCAAAGAGGTGAACCAGTCGCTACCGGTTGTATTAATTACAAAAAATGAAACAGAGAACCTGATGGATGAAGCCATTGGTTCGCAGATCAGTGATTACCTCATCAAACCCGTCAATCCAAACCAGGTCTGGCTGAGCCTGAAAAAAATCATTGACAACAAACGACTGGTTGCTGAGAAAACTACAACAGCTTACCAGCAACAATTCCGTAACCTGTTCATGGCGCTGAACAGCAGTCCTGATTACAACGAATGGATGGATATCTATAAGAAACTGGTGTATTGGGAACTGGAAATGGAGAAAAGCGACAGCCCGGAAATGCAGGAAGTATTACAGAGCCAGAAAAGTGAAGCTAATACCGAGTTCTTCAAATTCGTTTCAAGAAATTACGCTTCCTGGGTAAATCCAAAAAGCGTGGATGGCCCGGTGATGTCGCATACCTTGCTGAAGTTTAAAGTGCTTCCACACGTGGAAAAAGGCACGCCCTTGTTTTTTATATTGATCGATAATCTTCGTTTTGATCAATGGAAAGCGATCCAGCCGATTTTTTCCGAGAGCTTCCGTATTATGGAAGAAGACAGTTTTTACAGCATATTGCCCACAGCAACTCAATATGCCCGCAATGCTATTTTTTCCGGTTTGTTACCAGTGGATATCGAAAAGCAGTTTCCCCAGCAGTGGAAGAACGATGAGGAAGAAGGAGGGAAGAACTTACACGAGGAAGATTTCTTTAGGGCGCAACTGAAACGCCTTGGAAAAAATGACCTCAGGGTTTCTTACACCAAAGTTGTGAATAACCAGGCCGGCCTTGAACTGGTCAATAATATTCACAACCTGCTCAACAACGATCTCAATGTTATTGTATACAATTTCGTCGATATGCTCAGCCATGCCCGCACCGAAATGGAAGTGCTGAAGGAACTGGCAGGAGATGAAATGAGCTATCGCAGCATTACTACTTCCTGGTTTGAGCATTCACCGTTGCACCAGGCTTTGAAAAAAATAGCCGATAAGAACATAAAGATCGTACTAGGCACCGATCATGGAAGCGTGAGAGTGAAAACACCTTATAAGGTTATCGGCGACAAGCAAACGACGACCAACCTTCGTTATAAACACGGGCGTAATTTGAACTACGAACCGAAGGAAGTTCTGGCTTTCCGGGATCCCCGCGAGGCCGGGCTGCCGGTGCCCACCATTAATTCATCGTTCATCTTTGCCAAAGAGGATGGGTTTCTCTGCTATCCCAACAACTATAATTATTATGTAAACTATTATCGTAATACTTTCCAGCATGGCGGGGTAAGCCTCGAGGAAATGATAGTGCCGGTGATAAAGATGCAGAGCAAGGGGTGAGAGGTGAGTGGTGAGAGGTGAGTGGTAAGTGGTGAGTAGGGGAAAATGAATAGATTGTGGAAAATTTTAGAATTATTAGTTACCTATCTTCTGCCCCGGCGTTAATTTTGCCCTGTAAACCCAGGAATACTCTTAATTGATCATTTGCAATGAAATATACTCAATCCACTCTTGATAAACTGGAAGCAATACCTGAACAGGCCGGTTATGTCCTTCGCTACGAACGCGGCACGTTTCAAAGCGGCTATTGTATACTCGAAGATAGAAAAGTGGTTGTACTCAATAGGTTTTTGCAGACGGAAGGCCGAATCAACACCCTTCTTGATCTCATTCCTCAATTAGATGTCAAAAAAGAGCTTCTTGCCGAAGATTCCCAAAAGCTATACCATGAGATCATCGCTAAACTGGAAACTCAGTAATGGCGTGTCCGTCTAAGTTTCGGGATATGCAGCCCGCATTTACCGTATCTATGCAGCCATATATGAATGGTCAAATTCGAGGTTTATTTCACTCAAACCCGAAGCGTGGCACAATGATTAATAGCCTGATTTCGGGGCGTCGTCGCGTCGTGGCGAGAGTTTCATATCTTTCTCTTCGCATTTCTTATTTTTGATCGTGTCTTATCCCTCTCTCAAAATAACTTTTTTGGGTTCTGGCACCAGCAGTGGCGTACCCATGATCGGTTGCGACTGCGAGGTGTGCACTTCTACTAATAAAAAAGACAAGCGGCTTCGTGCAAGCATTTTAGTTCAATCCGATACAACAACCCTGGTCGTAGATACGGGTCCTGATTTTCGTTATCAAATGTTGCGTGAAAATATCAAGCACCTCGACGCGGTCATATACACTCATCCGCACAAGGACCATATTGCCGGGCTGGATGATATACGGGCCTTTAATTTTCTACAACAAAAACCGATGGATGTATACGCGGACTCATTGACTGAGGAAGCTTTGCGCCGCGATTTTTATTATGCCTTCACCGAGTCGAAGTATCCCGGCATCCCTGAACTGAAAATGCATACTATCGCAATGGACTCCTTTGTTGTCGGTGATATACCGGTAATGCCCATTCTCGTCTGGCATTTGAAGATGCCGGTACTGGGATTCAGGTTCGGCAAATTCACCTATATCACAGATGCGAACCATATCGACGCGGAATCCAAAGAAAAGATCAAAGGCAGCGAAGTAATGGTATTGAATGCCCTCAGGAAACAAAAACATATTTCTCATTTTACATTGGACGAAGCGGTAATGATGGTAAAAGAGCTGGGAATTCCTGAAGCCTATTTCACTCATATCTCGCACCAGTTAGGATTGCACGACGTGATCGAGGCTGAACTGCCGCAGGGCATACACCTGGCATATGACCGGCTAAAGCTTGAATTTTAACAATCCGGCGGAGCCGGGGGAAAAATTTAGCTCCTAACACTTGTTAGGTATTAAAAAAAGTACTTACTTGCATCCACCTTTAACGATTGCTAACGGTTGCTTGCTATGGTTTATCAGCGACCGATCAAGATGTGCCATCCCGGAGTATCGTGGTGGCACATCCGTTTTTGGAACCATTTATTAATGACATATAGATAGCCTGTACTATGAACTTCCAAGTTTCTGAACTGACGCAGCAGGTCGCACAAACTGCCCGTGATTTTGCTCATCAACATATAAAGCCTCATGTAATGACCTGGGATGAAAGCCAGGAGTTCCCTCTTGCCGTTTTTAAGGAATTAGGAAAGCTGGGAATGATGGGTGTGTTTGTCCCAGAACAATATGGTGGTGCCGGTCTTGGTTATTTTGAGTATAAAGCAGTAATTGAAGAGATCGCGAAAGTTTGCGGCTCTATCGGGTTGAGCGTGGCAGCGCATAATTCCCTTTGCACGGGTCACATACTGGCCTTTGGCAATGAGGAGCAAAAGAAAAAATATTTGCCAAAATTGGCTACAGCGGAATGGATCGGCGCCTGGGGATTGACGGAAGCCAATACCGGGAGTGATGCCGCTAATATGAAGTGTACTGCAAGAAAAGAAGGAAATGACTGGATAATAAACGGCACCAAGAACTGGATCACGCATGGCAAATCTGGAGATGTTGCCGTAGTGATTTGCAGGACCGGGGAGCCGCGGTCAAAAAATAATGCTACCGCGTTTGTTGTTGAAAAAGGAACCAAAGGATTCAGCGGTGGAAAAAAGGAAAACAAACTGGGAATGCGCGCCAGCGAAACGGCCGAAATGGTTTTTGATAATTGCCGTATTCCCGATACAAACCGGCTGGGCAATGTAGGCGACGGATTCAAACAATCATTAAAAGTGCTGGATGGCGGTAGGATTTCCATTGCATCATTGGCTATCGGTATAGCCAGGGGCGCTTATGAAGCAGCGCTGAAATATTCACAGGAACGATACCAGTTCGACAAACCCATTTCCAGTTTCCAGGCGATATCTTTTAAGCTGGCCGATATGGCAACCGAGATCCAGGCAGCGGACTTGCTGACGATGCAGGCCTGCGACTTTAAGAACAGGGGGCAAGAAGTGACCAAGGTTTCAGCCATGGCAAAATACTACGCGAGCGAAGTGTCCGTCAGGGTGTCAACAGATGCCGTACAGATATTTGGTGGGTATGGATACACTAAAGATTTCCCGGTTGAAAAACATTACCGCGACTCCAAATTGTGCACGATAGGTGAAGGCACCAGTGAAATACAAAAGATCGTTATTTCGAGAGAGGTTTTGAAGGATTAAAACTCGAACAATTTTGATGACCACAAATTCATAAGATAAGCCCGGAATGCTCCGGGCTTTTTAATGCAGAGGATGGTGAACCGTAATGATTAGCCGTAAAAGATCAACGAACCTGGATTGAGGAGATCACGTCGTTAAAGCCATGTGATGTACCGATATTCGGATAATCGCCTGGCGCAAGATCGATACCTCCTTCACGAAAGTCTGCACCCCGGAAAAGCTTCGCTTTTGCTCCGGCAACAAAATTGGGTCCCTGCTTCACTTTTACTGAAGTGACAACATTATTGAAATCTGAACCAAAATCCTGCGGGATATTCAGCGAATTTTCGACAATAGTTATGTGGCCGCCGCCGAAGTTGGCATTTTTGTAAATCTCAACAATAAGAGGCAGGGGAGCTATCGTGTGGGCCCCGGGCGGGTTTACATTAAACTTCACCGAAGAGATGATATCTCCAAAATTATAAAGGGTGTGAATGTTGGGATACCCGCCTGCTGTCAGGATAAGACAGGGACCGCCGAAATTTGCATGTTGAAAAAATCCAACTGTCGGTTCTTTTCCCCCATGTGCTGCCTTCCACGCGGCATAATCAGGACCTGGATGGACTCCGATAGCAGATGTTGTGTCGTTGAAGCCTTCGGCTGCGAGATCGCTCATATCCTCGACAACCAGGCGTTTGCGTCCATGATACTGTGTGTTTTCCCAAAGAGCAACAACCAATGGAACTTGAATAGGCATAATAACCTCCTGTTTTTTTTGATGGCTAGTTATAATAGAGATGGTCTTTTTAGCCTTAAAGATCATCCCTTGGTTAATGGATAAAAACCCGTTTGGTTTTTTACCCGGTTTGTATGTTTTCCTTTTCATGCATGACCAGTAAGAACACGAAGCAAAGTTGACGACGGGCGAAAGCAAAGTCAATGTTTGATCAACCAGGAATGATTGGGCTTATGACCAGCCAAGATTCCGTCAAATGACGGATCGATTGCATATGTTTTCGGTCTACTTTTAACAGGCCATCTTATTCATTAACCTAAAACCTTTTATTATGAAAAGAATTGCAATTGCATTAAATGCACTGCTGGTTGGGATCATAGTTATCCAGGCCTGCAACTCCAATAACAATAAGAGATCCCTTTGCCCTGACCCGTGCGGGCATTGTAAGTCTTATAATGATAATGATCAGATTCCTGGAGAAGTAAGGGGAGACGTAATCCAAATTTTATCGGACGCTTATAAGGAGGACTATCCGAAATCACATATCACGGGAACTGAGATTCAACCTAACGATCCTCACAACCTGGCAAAAGTCGCTATGTCACGCGATGCTTTATCGCTGGTGTTTGATTTAGAAAAAATCAAGAATCTGGTCTGGAAAATGGAACAGGCTATATGTGCCAACCAGTGCGGTGACTCTGTAAAATTGGGGATCCGTTTTTATTATGTGAAATATTCTGTAGAATCTCTTGCAAAGATTCCCGTTGACATACGGAATAGCATCGAGCCGGCAATCCGGGCCAATCCAAACAAACACGCGCTTGTAATGGTACCTGTATTTAAAAGGAGTACTGACAACGAATGGTATGACTTTGACTTCAGAGGAGTTTCGAGTCCATGCAAGTTTGCACTTCTCTCGGGCACAAATTGGACTGAGTTTTCTTTAGGAACCGGGATCCTGGGAGGCGGAGACAACCATGGTGGCGTTGGACCACCACCCGATCCTGGCACATACCCTACTAATCAACCACCACAACCTTAGTAGCATAATAATTTAGTAAAACAGTTTACTATGTACTGGCAAGTTATTGTTCTCAACATCCTGGAACTGGTCGCCTGTATCACCGGTTTTTTATACTGGAGAAAAGTTAAGGACACGTACTGGCGTTGGTTCCCCGTATACCTGGCAACGATCGTGTTGATAGAAGTCACAGCCGAGTATTTCCTGTACGAGCAAAGAAACGCAGAGGTAAGCCTGGGCATCTATCAATACTTTGGTATCCCACTGGAGTTTTTGTTTTTCTACTGGTTATTTTACAGGTATTTTGATAAAAAGAACAGATGGCCGCTGTATTCTGCGGCCATCTATATCGCCTGTTGGCTGCTGGACATATTTTACCTCGGGCACCTGTCATTATATTTTGAATCGGTGTCGTATGGAGTCGGCACTATCCTGTTATTAATCCTCCTGTTCCAGTTTTTTATGCAATTTGCCAGGAGCAACGACGTATTGAAATACCGTTCAAGCATGATGTTTTGGGTGGCATTGGGAATTATCCTATTTTATATGGGTACCCTGCCATTCTATGAGCTAAGGAATACATTGTACAGGATGGACGACAAAACCTTTTTTTTCGTGTACTGGTACATTCAATTCGGGCTGAACTACCTGATGTATATACTTTTTGTACTGTCTTTCATATGGGGGAAACCGAAATAAAAATATATGTCGCACTGATAGGTGCTATTGTACTGGTCTTTATTATCGGTATCATCCTGTTTATTTTTCAATACAGGAAAAGAAAACTCGTGTATGAAAAGGAAAAAGCGCTGATAGAAGAACAACATAAACTGGAGCTGCTGAATAACCAACTGCTGATCCAACAGCAAACCATGCAATTCATCGGCAGCGAAATACACGACAGCGTTACACAAAAACTAACATTGGCTTCCATCTACTCGCAAAAACTGGAGTTTGAAAACCAGCAGCCAGTCAATTCGGAAAAGCTACAGCAGATCAGCCGCATCATCAACGATTCGCTGACCGAACTGCGAGATCTTTCCAAAACATTAACCGATAACAGGCTGCAGCATGTTTCATTGACCGATTTGCTCGCCACCGAATGTGAAAGGGTGAATGATACAGGGATTTGCCGGGCGTCGCTGGAAAATAATTTTAACCGGCCAATAAATATTGCGGCTAAAAGCTTTTTATTCCGCGTGATCCAGGAATTCATCCAGAACAGCCTGAAACACTCCGGATGCAAAACGATCACTATAAACCTGGAAGATGGAACCAATGGTCTGAACCTAACTATCTCGGATGATGGAAAGGGATTCGATCCGCATAGTGTCCGGCCCGGGGGCATCGGCCTGGCCAATATGAAGCGAAGGATCAGTTTGATCGGGGGCCGGTTCGATCTTATAAGCCGACCTGGTGAGGGTACCCGGCTTCAATTATTTATTGACAATTCAAACCTGTTAACCGGGTAATATGCCGCACACTATTGCTATCATAGACGATCATCTTCTTATTGCCAAGGCAATAACTTCCATTATCGAACAGTTCAGGGACTACGAAGTATTGTTTGAAGCCGACAATGGGAAATCGCTGATTGAAAAATTTAAGATAAAGAAGAATATCCCCGACATTGTTTTACTGGATATATCCATGCCGGTCATGGATGGGTTCGAGACCGCTCTATGGTTAAAGGAACACCATCCCGAAGTAATAGTAATGGCGTTGACCATGCAGGGCGATGACGAGTCGTTGATAAAAATGATCAAATGCGGTGCAAAAGGGTATTTGCAGAAAAACGTACACCCGGTTGAGCTGGAGAAAGCGCTGCACAGTCTTGTGGACCGGGGGTTTTATTATCCCGATTGGGCCACCAGCCGGGTGTTACACAGCCTTGCAAGCGGCAGCGATGACAAACATGTGGGGATTAATGTAAGTGAAAGAGAAAAAGAATTTTTGCAGTACGCCTGCACCGAATTGACTTATAAGGAAATTGGTGAGAAGATGTTCTGCAGCGCCCGTACTGTAGAAAGCTACCGTGACTCGTTGTTTGAGAAATTGGGCGTCAAGACCCGCGTCGCGTTGGCACTATACGCAGTCAAAATTGGTCTACACAAGCTGTAAGCAATTTGATAATTTGAAAATTTGAAGGTGGTTAAATTTGATAATTAGTAACTTTGTTGTGTGAACAGGCAGATCAGTTATATAACTACTGCGCATTTGATTCTCGCCGCTATTGCCACAGGGTATTTCATTTTTTCAACAATTTCTACGACTAAAGAACAGGGTACTGGTAGCTTGCCAATCGACAATGAGCCCAATTCAACAGCACCAATGTCCCAAAGAGCTGCTTACGGAAAGACCTTGTTTCTTAGCAAGTGCGCTTCCTGCCATAATATATTTAGGGACGCGACGGGACCCCCGTTTTTGAACATGATTGAAAATCCTCAATGGTCAGACAGGCAGCAATTGTATAAATGGATAA
Source organism: Chitinophagaceae bacterium (assembly GCA_035694045.1). Lineage (GTDB taxonomy): Bacteria > Bacteroidota > Bacteroidia > Chitinophagales > Chitinophagaceae > VBAT01. The sequence continues at coordinate 4,106 of DASSFT010000036.1, read as the reverse complement.
GAAACCCGGAGGAGTTTATGAAAACAAATGCTTATACCCGGGAGCTGAAAAAAACATATGGCGCAATGATGATGAGTTTTCCTGATATTACTGATGACGAAATAGATGCAATTGTTGAGTATGTGAACAGCATAGCAGTTAAATAATTTCTACGCATCTGAAATTATTTCGAACCCACACATTTTCAAATTTTCAAATTGCCACATTTTCAAATTCTATCTGACTTCCTGCATCTCCACCAGTTTTTTATAAAAACCATTTTGCTGTAGCAGCTGTTCATGTGTGCCTCTTTCCACGATCTTTCCTTTTTGCAACACTATGATCTCATTAGCGTGACGGATCGTTGACAGGCGATGAGCGATGACAATGCTGGTCCGGTTTTGCATCATGTGATTGATGGCGTCCTGTACCAGTCGTTCGCTTTCAGTGTCAAGCGAGGAGGTGGCTTCATCCAGGATGAGTATAGGCGGGTTTTTCAGGAGGGCCCGCGCAATGGTTAGCCGTTGCCTTTCACCCCCGCTCAACTTGCTTCCCCTGTCGCCGATATTGGAGTCATAGCCCATTTCTTTTTGCACTATGAAATTATGAGCATTGGCCACTTTGGCCGCCTGTATGATCTCTTCTTCGGTTGCATTTTCTTTACCGAGCCTGATATTATTGGCAATGGTGTCGTTGAAAAGGATCGGTTCCTGCGTTACAATGCTCATCAGGCTGCGAACGGAGTGAAGGGAATAGTCTCTAATGTTAATGTTATCGATCAATACCTCCCCACCCGTTACATCGTGAAACCGGGGAACGAGATCTGCCAGTGTCGACTTGCCCGCACCGGAAGAGCCTACCAAGGCGATGGTCTTACCTTTCTCGATAACGAGATTGATATTGTCCAGTATTATAGCGTCATCGTAGGCAAAGGTTACATTCCTGAATTCGATCTTATCATCAAATGAGCGGATGAGTTTGCCACCAGGATTGTCATCAACTGTTACCGGGGTCTTCAATACTTCCTCAATACGTGTTATGGCGGCGCTTCCTTTTTGCATATTGCTGAAAGAAGTGGAGAGGGTTTTGACCGGAGTAATGACATTATAGAATAAAGCGAGGTAAGCCAGGAAGGTGGATGGAGCCAACGCGATCTTTTGTCCCAACACCAGCTGACCGCCAAACCAAAGGATGCCGACGAAAACCAAAACCCCAAGGAATTCTGACATGGGAGAGGCCATGTCACGGCGACGGCTTATTTTGTTCCTTGCATGTAATAAATCGTCATTTATCGCATTAAATCTTGCCTTTAACACTCCTTCAATATTAAATGCTTTGATGACCCGGAGGCCGTTTAGCGTTTCGTCGAGGATGGAAACGGATTCTCCATATTTCACCGCCACATCACTGGACTGCCTTTTGAGCGCCCGGGAAATTCGCCCGAGGATAAAACCAATAACCGGTATGCAGACAATGATCGCGATAGTAAGCTGGGGGCTGATGTAAAACAGGACGGCAAAATTAATCAATATGGTTAAAGGGTCGCGTATCCATCCTTCGAGTGCGCCTATAAGCGAGCCTTCCACTTCTGCTACGTCATTGGTGAACCGGCTTATGAGATCGCCTTTTCTTTTTTCGGTAAAATACCCGATCGGGAGATGCAGTATTTTGTTATAAATTTCTGATCGAAGGTCGTTGACGATTTTATTTTTCAGCGGGTTGAGGATAACAAATGAAAAATAGAGAAATAAATTCTTAAGTAGAATAGTCACTACTATGATCATGCAGATCAGGGCGAGAGCCGCTATTGGCTTGAGATCGCCCACCTGCCCGAAAATAAAATTACGCAGGCTTTCCATTGCCGGGTTGTCTGCTTTTTTCTCAAAACCAGTCTTGTTGCCTTTGAAGATCAGCTCAAAAAAAGGCGAAAGCATGCTGAAGGAAGCTATTGCAAATACGATAGAAAGGATAATGCAAATGAAATAAAGACCGATCTTGCCTTTATAGTTCTTCAGGTAGTTAAAAATCCTCGAATATTTCTTCATAGCCTGTTTAACGTGCTTAAACGGCGCAAAGTAACTAATTTTACAGTGTCTGCCGAAGTTGGTTACCAGCCGGCAATAAAGATTAACATCTAATGGAAGAAGGAAAACGTCAAAAACAGATCGCCGGGCTGCTGAACGAAGAGATGAATCTCATCTTCCAGCGGTTGGGATTAAATATGATAGGTGGAGGAATGGTATCCATTTCATCCGTAAAAGTGACCCCTGACCTCCTGGAAGCAAGGTTCTATCTTAGTTTTTTCCAGGTAAAGGATGCGAAAGCTGCCCTGAAAAAGATAGATGAACGTCATCACGAAATAAAAAAAGAGCTGGCGGCAAAAGTAAGGCACCAGTTGCGCAGCATACCTGTATTGAAATTCTTTCATGACGATACCCTGGACCATGTGTTCAAAATGGAAGAACTGTTTAAAAAGATCGAACAGGAAAAACCCCGGGATACCAAGGAAGAGTAATTCAATTATTATTCAGCACATGCTATTAATTCACTGTTTGAATAGTTCAACAAATACAGAATGATCAAACTAGGTTCCTCCTCTAAGGGGACAGGTGGCTCCTTTCTTTTTGCCTGGCGATACTTCAAAGCGAAAAAATCCACCAATGCCATCAATGTCATTGCCTGGATCAGCATAGTAGCCATCATCATCGGCACGGCATCGCTGATCCTGGTGTTAAGCGTATTCAATGGATTTGAAGACCTGGTAAAATCACTCTACTCTTCTTTTTATGCAGATCTGCGAATATCACCCGCTTCTGGCAAGACCATATTTGTGACGCCCGAACAACTGGAACAATTGAGGGGAGTAAAAGGTGTAAAGGTGTTTTCAAAGATCGTGGAAGAAAAAGCTTTCCTGCAAAGCGGCGAATCCCAGGCAGTGATCCTCATGAAGGGAGTGGATGAAAATTACCGTTACGTAAGCGGAGTGGTTGATCATATTTATAAAGGTGAATACGATCCGGGGACCGGCGACAGGCCCATGCTCATCCTGGGCGCCGTTGTCGAAAATGCGTTAGGCATACAGGCTGACAGGAATCTTTCTGCCTTGCAGATCTATTTGCCGCGAAGAGGTAAAATAACAGGGCTCGACCCCACGGAAAATGTGAGCATCGACACTATCCAGACCTCCGCTACTTTTATGATCCAACAGGATTTCGATAATAAATATGGCATTACCAATATTGATTTTGCAAAAAGGGCTTTGAAACTGGCGCCTGATGAATATACCAGCATCGAAATAAAACTGGATGATCCTTCTGCGACCGAAGATATCAAGACAGCGTTGCGCAAGATCTTTGACAGCAAGTATACTATCGAAAACCGTTTTCAGCAAAACCAGGGCCTGTATTCGGTGATGAATATGGAACGCTGGATCATCTATGGGGTTCTTTCGCTGATTCTTGTTGTGGCCGCTTTCACCATGATCAGTGCGTTGCGGATGCTGATACTCGAAAAACAAAAAGATATTAATGTATTATATGCGCTGGGCGCGAATAAGAACTTTATCCAAAGAATATTTGTATCCGAGGGATTGTTGCTTGCCCTGATTGGCGGGATTATCGGCATGTTGCTGGCCCTGCTGATTGCGGGGTTGCAGATAAAATATGGCCTGCTCAAACTGCAGGGAGGCTCATTCCTGATCGATTCTTTCCCGGTGAAACTGCAATGGACAAATTTCGTGCTGGTAGGTGTTACGGTTTTTGTCATCTCCCTTATAGCATCCTGGCTACCTTCAAGAAAAGTTTTCGAGCAGGAGTTTTCTCTGAGAAGTGAGTAAGAACACGGATTTTCATGATAGGGTGGATTTAGAACAGGGATAAAACTCGAACGGACAGATACTATCATCCGTGAAATCCGCGATAATTTTCTTTCCGCGCAATCCGCGATCTCTCTCCGTGAAATCCGTGATTAATAATCGCCTAATGTTTCGGGCAATTGCGCGAGTGCTTTGGCCAACTGTTCGTCATTGGGCGCTATACCGTGCCAGTTATGATCATTTTCCATAAAGTCGATCCCTTTTCCCATAATGGTATGCATCATGACGGCAACTGGTTTTCCCTGTCCTAATA
>DASSFT010000035.1:0-3399 GCA_035694045.1 Chitinophagaceae bacterium | reverse complement strand
TTTTGTTTTTTTTCGTAACAATACTCTCTTTACCCGGATCACCAACATCTTTACCGGTGCCGACAGTTCGGCACAGGGCCGTATAATCGATTCTTATGTTTTAGCGAATAAAATGCTGGAGCAGAAAAGTGAATGGTGGGGAATTGGTATGGGCCAGGTCAAAATACTGGGATATGATATCGTGAAGGAATATTATCGTTATATCGAAGATTTTACCGCCACCATTCCGAATGTGACTGCGGAGACATTGGCTTTATTTGGATGGTGGGGTATTATCATCAAATTCTCCCTGGAGATATTTCTTTTCTTCTATACAAAGGTTTGGACAAACTACTACCGGCTAATGCTTTTTATATTCATTTTTGTTTACCAGTTCACCGGCAGTTTTTTTACTAACCTGGCTGAGTATATTATTTGGATACTGGCGTTTACCAACGTCTTCAGCCAGTTTGATGCGAAGAAACGGGAAGCCATCGTTACGGCACCTGTTTTTCGGGCGAATTGATCTTTTTACCGGGATTCAACCGCGGCCAGGATACTTTTCATAATCCCCTCTGCTGTATTTTTCCAGGTAAATTTCTTTGACCATTCGAGACCTTCGCTGGATTTGCGTTCATACAGTGACCTGTCGGCTAACAGCTCATTGATCCTGCCGGCTATTTCTTTTGCATCCGCAGGATTTGCGTAAAGAGCAGCAGGACCGCAAACTTCCGGTATCGATGTGGTATTGGAAACGACAACGGGAATGCCGGAAGCCATTGCTTCAAGCGGTGGAAGGCCCATGCCTTCGGCGAATGAAGGAAAGCAAAATAAGGTAGCTAGCACATAGATCGCACTTAGTTCTTCGTCAGTGACCGGCCCGGTAAAAAATATTCGCGACTTCAATGTTTCATCGGCCATAAAATGCTGCAATTGGGGAGCTTTCCAGTCTTTTTCGCCGGCGATCACAAGCGAGATGGTGTTATCGTTTACAAAGCGCAACGCTTCTATCAGGTTGCCAATATTTTTCCTTTCATTGATGCGGCCTACAAAGAGAAGGTATGAACCCGGCAGATCGTATTTCTGCTTCACCTGTTGTAAATCTTCTTCGCGGTGTTGTATTCGAGGTCTGAACACCGGTGTTACTCCCGAGGGAGCCAGGTCAACAGGCTGTTGATCCTTTGCATAACCAAGTCTTCTCAATTCTGTTTTGACATAGTTGGTAGTAGTCACGATCCTGTCTGCCGAAGGCAGGGTCCATTTTTCCGGTATGAAATAGAACCGTTCTTTCCAGGTAAAATATTCCGGGTAAGGAGCATGTAACACGTCGTGGATAAAAACCACTGACTTAAACGATTTTCTTTTCGGCGAAAAGGTCTGGAAGAAAACGGCATCGAGACCAAGCCGTTTAGCATAACGTGGTATCACAAGCAGGTTGGACAACATGTTGAAACCCGCCCAGGCATAATGAATAATTACTTTTCCAACAGGGAAATGAACTTGTTTGTTTTTGTCTTTATCGGAAAGAAAAATGTGCCATTCAATACCCGGGTCCAGGGCAATCAGTTCAGGCAGGACATTCTGTATAAAAAGGCGGCCGCTGATATGTTTCGAAAACAACCATTTTGCATCGATTCCTATTTTCATAAAAAACGGCAGAAAGAGCCTTTATTGATTTTTTGCGGTAGCACTCCCAAAAAAATAGTTTTTTATTTTGACAGCCGGCCCGTAGATAGATGATACCATTCGTTTGAATGGTTGATCTTTTTTGGCAAACCAATCGGTCGTGCGCGGCTTCTCTATCGGGTCCTTGTGAATGGTATAGGCGTAGGTGGCAATGGAAGTCCGGAAATTGTTTTCGGGAAAATTGGTCGGATCATATCCATGCAGCGTATATACGCGGGTTTGCTGGATGATCATCCGGTTGAAGGGAACTTCCAGTTCTTTTTCTTCACCGGTCCTGCGGTCATGAAGCTTCAGATGACCTTTATATTCCGGTTTCCAGTTTTTATTCAGGTATAGCAACAGGTTCATGTTCCGGAACCAGCTTTTATGCAGGGGATGGTAGTTGAAATCAAGATGCATGTCCAGGAAGCTGTTCTTTTTGCCCTGGTGTAATCCGCCCCCGTGATTGCCAGGATCAACGAATACCTCTTCATTGGCAATAAAGCTCAGGAAATCGTTCATCCTTTTGGAACAGAGATCATCGTACAGTTCGTTAAACTCGGGACCCAGCTCCCGGTAATTGGATTTTTCAAATTTGTTTTTCGCGAACATGTAGTCGCGGCTTTTATTGTTAAGTTCCGGGATCTTATCATAAAGAGCTTCAATCTTCCGGCTATCGCAAAAATTGTCGATGATGAGATAAGGGAATGGCTTCGCCAGTAAATAATCTGACCGCAATTTTTCTTTTTGTGCCTCCAGACAATCGAGGTTGATCATTTTCTATGTGTTTTACAGGAGCCATTCAATCTCCCGGTGTTAAAGATAATAACTAGGATGGTTCTTCAAGCAGGTGATATTGCAAAGGAACAGATCTCAAAGATTTGCTTAACGTTGGCCGTGACTTCGTGTGAAACGAAAATTGGCCTACACTTGTTTTTAAACGGCTTTTGCTACCGCTAACGGTACAACCGCCTGTTCCTGGCCACAGGCATTCAACATCATTTTCTCATAACTGTCCACTATTTTGTCCTGGTTATAAACCGTTCTGACTTTTTCCAAATTAATTTTTTTCCAATGATCAAGACTTGTCAAAGATGAATAATGCTCAATAAACGACTGTACATCTTTATCAGTGGAAAAGTAACCTGCCTCCCCGTTCAACACCGCCTTGTTAAAACGATTATCATGCGCTGCTACCAGGCATCCGCAGGCCATCGCTTCGATCAATGAGGGATTGGTACCGCCGACGGAATGACCATGAAAATAAAGGGCTGAATAATAGCGCAGGTTATCCAATTCGTTTTTATCATATATCGCCCCGCAATATTTAATCCGGGGATCATTGTATTTAGAAGTGATATACCGGCCATACTGGTTATCGATGTTGCCAATGACCAGCAATGGAAAAATACTCTTTGATGCCAGGTGGCCCCGGATAATCGTTTCTATATTGTTCTCGGGTTCCATTCTTGCCAGGAGCAGGAAATAATGTTGTTGTAACAATCCATATTTTTCGATAACAGAAGGATCTGGATTAATAAACAGTTCCGCACCGTAGGGGATATAGACCGGGATTTTATTATAATGAGCGATCAGGTGATCACGGATAGCCGGCGAATCGGCAATGAGACTATCCGCATGCCGGGCAGCCAGGGACTCCGCCCATCTCAGGAATCGTTGTGTAGGCTTATTGTATTTGCTGCGCTGCCACTCCAGCCCATCCATATTCACCATGTTGATAGCTTTTTTAGGCCA
>DASSFT010000034.1:0-13864 GCA_035694045.1 Chitinophagaceae bacterium | reverse complement strand
TTTTCCTGGAAATGTATTATAAAGGACCGGTGCATTCCGATTTGGAAAAATATATGACCGGGAAAAAATTATACAAGAAGGTGCTGAAGCAGCAGGAAAAAGATAACCAACGAAAAGAAGAAAGAGAAGACGAGATACGTATCAATAGCGTACTTTTTGCAACAGCCCTCCGTACATCGCTCGCAGTGCAGGGTATACAGTCGGAGCTGTTCGTCTATATTCCGCGAAGGTTGGGTGCCTGGCGTGATGTGGTTTTCCTGGATGAGCTGGATTTCGTGATGAAAGTGAAAAGTAAACGGCGTAATTATTTCCTGGAAGCGTTTAATAATTTCGATGCATTTGCTTCGCCTTACTCCTATCTGGAAGGTGTGGAAGGTTACAGCATCGGGTACGATGAACCCAATAAGTATTATAAAACCCAGGGACCTGCGAGTTCAGCCGATGACAATAAAGAAAGAAAAGATTACGAGGTGAACTTCACCGAGGCGATGGATAATATCAATGTGCAGAGGGTCACGATGCTGACAGGCCATGAAAAATCGGGAAAGATCGGCGTGGCTAACCTTGACAGGTCCTATCTCACCCGGGACTTTGAAAAATATTATAACCAACCCGGGGCACAAAAGACCAGCAAGCGGAAAAAGGAAGACGAAGTCATTGATATAACTAGCTCGACTGGCTATGAGAACCCTGATAAGGACGAAAAGATCAAAGAAAGAAATGAATTAATGGAAAAGGATATCAAGGACGAATTCGATCTTGACAAATACGTCGAGTTTGAATTAATTGATGACGGTCGTTACGGCGATTCTGCCGCTTTAAAATATAAAGAAATGTTTCGCCTGAAGAAACTGGTAAGTAAGGCGGGCAGGAACTATATTTTTGATGTGGGCAAGTTGATCGGCGACCAGATCAAGCTCGAACAAACAGAGCTGGAAAAAAGAGAAATGGACATATGGATCCCCAATGCCCGGGCTATCGAAAATAATATAACGATCGTCATTCCGGCAGGCTATACTATAGATGGATTCCAGGAATTAAATACCTCTGTGGATAATGAAAGTGGTACGTTTATCAGTACTGCCAAAACAGAAGGAGACAAACTGATCATTAGTACACGTAAGGTGTATAAAAAGAATTTTGATAAAAAAGAAATGTGGCCAAACTATGTTGCCTTCCTCGAAGCAGGATATAAGTTCAGCCAGGCAAAAGTGGTGTTGAAGAAAAAATAGAATTTTTAACGTCGAAGATCGAATTTTGAAATCCGAAAGTTCCCTGCGATACGGGACTTTCGGATTTCGTGTTTAAAGTTTTCGAGTTTCGCGTTCGTCGTATGCCTACTAATTTTCTTTTTATAATTGACATTCTTGGTACTTTTTCATTCGCTGTCTCCGGCGCCTTCCTGGCTATGCAAAAGCGATTGGATCCTTTTGGTGTATTAGTGATCTCATTTGTCACGGCTATTGGGGGAGGCACACTCAGAGACATTTTGATCGGCAACATGCCCGTAAGTTGGCTGCGCAATGAAACCGCAATCATTGTTATATTTTCTTCGGCTATTGCCACCATGTTTTTCGGCAGGTTCCTGAGACAGTTCACAACTACTTTGTTCCTTTTCGACGCACTGGGATTGGGGTTGTTTACCGTGATCGGTATCGAACTGGGGATGGAAAAGCATTTCAGCACCGGCGTTTGCATTGCCCTCGGAACGATCACAGCCTGTTTTGGCGGTGTAATAAGAGATGTGTTGCTCAACGAAGTGCCCTTGCTATTTCGTAAAGAGATATATGCAATGGCCTGTATTGCCGGCGGAACTATTTATTTTTTCCTAAAGAAGATCAACCTCGATGCCGATGTGGCCAGGATAATTTGTATTCTCATCATATTCGCGATCCGGGTAATTGCCGTTCGGTTCAGGCTATCCTTGCCACTTTTTTATGAGCGACGGAAAAATGCATAATTGTCCATTTTGAAGATTATTTCATTCTCCCAGATGGTGAGACATAGATTAACATCCTGATTTTCGTAGCGTCGTGGCGCCGTTGCGTGAGTACTCGCATGAGTGGTCTTCCATCTGATATATATCCAATCTCGTTATCTGAACCAGTAGTATATAGCATCCGGGGAGTAGTTTTGTGAGTATAAAAAACAGAAAATGACACTCTACCAGGTAGATGCTTTTACGGATAAACTTTTTAAAGGTAATCCCGCTGCAGTTATTCCGCTGGACAAATGGATAGATGAATCGTTGATGCAGAACCTGGCCATGGAAAATAACCTGGCCGAGACCGTTTTCTTTGTTCCGAAAGGGGACGACTACGATATACGATGGTTTACGCCTGCTGCTGAAATCAATTTATGCGGTCATGCCACGCTGGCCAGCGCTTATGTATTGTATAATATTTTGGATTATAAGAGATCGTCAATCACTTTTCATTCCAAAAGCGGCCCATTGGTCATTACGCGGGATAAGGATATCATTTCGATGGATTTCCCCTCCTGGAAACCTGAGAGATTCGATGATTATCCTGAAAGCCTTGAAAAGATTTTGGGCGTGAAAGAGATTGTAGGCGTTTATAAGCATCGCGACTTGTTGGTTGAGTTAAATACTGAAGAAGATGTAAGAAATGCCGAACCGGATTTTACATTGATAAAGAAGACGGGTTATAAAATGATAATTACTGCGCCGGGCGCGGGCGCGTCCCGCGCCGCCGACTTCGTCTCCCGCTTCTTTGCCCCCACATTTGGTGTAGATGAAGACCCCGTCACAGGTTCCGCCCATTCGCAACTCATCCCGTTCTGGAGCGAAAAGCTGGGTAAAACCAAAATGCTGGCAAAACAACTTTCAAAGAGAGGAGGGCTTTTATGGGTAGAGCAACGGGGTGAAAGGGTGCAGATGGGAGGGAAGTGTGTGTTTTATATGAAAGGGGAGATAGAAGTTGATAGCCTGCCTGCCGGTAGGCAGGTCGATAGTCAATAGTCGATAATCGATAGTGGATACAAGATGCTAGATGCTGGATGCAATCGTTGTGAGTCGCCGCCCCGATGGCTATGGGGAGGAGCGAAGCAACTGGACGCTTCTTACCCTCCCTCTTCTTTTGGAGCGTGAGGTTGGGGGATGAGATCGTAGCAGCAAACAATCAATCTAAGAATCTTTCTTTCAGTTCAGGCGTGGGAATCATACACTCATCTCTTTTTCCAAACCATTGGTAGCGTCTCTTTGCAATCAGATTATACACGGGATCACGGAGGAATGGAGGAACTATTATCAGGCCATACAAAAAGCTCCATCCACCGCTTAATTTTTTTGCCACTCTCAGGGTTGCCGTTGACCGGGTGTAGGCCTTTCCTTTTTCTATTAATACAAATGAATTAAACTGGTCGGCAGGAAGATCAAACCGCCTCAACAATTCGGTGCCTGTTTTCCCCTGCAGGGAAGCAAACAGGAATTGTTTTTTTTTATCTCTTTTTATAATGAATTGAACCGCGCGGTTGCACAAATTGCAAACTCCATCGAAAAGAATCACCGGTTTATCAGGCAACATCCTGCAAAGTTAAGGAGGGTGTTTTCACGGTGCCAATTTCAAACCAGGAGTTATACATTTGCACGACTGTATTTTTCTGTAATTGTAGAATAAGTTGTAAATTTTCGCTGATTATTTCCCACACCAGTTTTAGCCACCGCGCTCTATCAAGATCGAACATCCTTTCAGTGAGAACCATTTCATCCTACCTATTTAAATGATAGGAAGGCCCTGCCTGGTAGCGTTAAACTTTATTCATCATTCAAACTAAACCTTTATGCCTATCCAATTCACACCTCAAATGCAGGCTGAATATCAGCGCCTGTTTGACACCTGTGTTATTAATCCCGATAAGCTCCCGGCAGTAAATGATATTGTTAAAACCATTCTCAAGGGCAAAAGCCGGTATGATATTGTCAGCAGCAAACTGGGAATACCCTGGTTTTTTATCGGTATCGTTCATAATCTCGAAGGGAGCAGCAATTTCAATACACATCTTCACAATGGCGATCCGCTGTCGGCGCGAACTGTACAGGTACCCCCGGGGCGACCAAAAACAGGAGCTCCTCCTTTTCAATGGGAGTTCAGTGCTGAAGATGCCCTGGTGTTTGAAGAACTTGAGCGCTGGACAGACTGGAGCCTGCCAGGTGTACTTTTTAAACTGGAGGGTTACAATGGTTTTGGATATCGCAAATCCAGTATAAATATCAATTCACCATACCTCTGGAGCTTCAGCAATCACTACACGAAAGGAAAATTTGTAAGAGATGGGGAATTCAGTCCCACAGCGGTTTCTAAACAATGCGGTGCTGCCATCCTGGTGCGCAGGCTTACAGAAACGCAAACTGTACCGGTGGAGAATATCGACAGGATCGCTTTGATCAGGCAGCTGGGCGAAACGATAAGTTTTGCACCAAATAAAATTGTTGAGAAGGCCAGGGAACTACAAAAGATGATGAACCTGGCAGGGGCTCATGTACTGGAAGATGGAAAAGCAGGGAACAATACCTCCGATGCCTATTCCCGTTTTACAGGAAAGTTTCTTCCCGGCGATCCGAGAAGGACAGTTTAAAAGTTAATCAGGTAATTGGTTGATTGGTTAATCCATCAACCGCCTCCATTTTCAAATTTTCAAATCTTCAAATTTTCAAATTCTCTTGAGGGCTATCCCATATTATGAAATACTTTCTGGACGTCTTCATCCTGTTCCAGCTTTTCGATTAGTTTGCTTACGTCTTCGGCTTGCGTATCGTTGAGCGGGACTGTAATTGTCGGTATCCATTCTACTTCGGCAGTGATGGGGGTAATTCCTTTATCTTCCAGCGCTTTTTGCATTTTGCCAAAATCGGTGAAGGTGCAACGAACGACCAGCACTGTTTCGCCATTTTCCCCTGTGCCTTCACCCAGTTCTTCCAGGCCGAAATCGATCAGTTCAAGCTCGAGATCATCTGCGGTCAATCCCTCCGGTTTTAGCCTGAATACACCCATTTTCTTAAACTGGAACGAAACGCTACCGCTATTACCTAAAGTACCACCGCCTTTATTGAAATGAGATTTTACGTTTGCAACTGTTCTCACATGATTATCCGTAGCCGTTTCTACCAACAGTGCTACACCATGCGGACCATATCCCTCATATAAAATCTCATCATAGTTGCTCATGTCCTTGCCCATCGCTCTTTTGATCGCTGCTTCCACACGATCCTTAGGCATATTCACGCTCTTGGCATTCTGAAAGCAACGCCGTAATGCAGCATTGGTTGCCGGATCGGGTCCACCGGCCTTTACCGCAATGGCTATTTCCTTACCGATACGGGTAAACTGCTTGGCCATCCTGTCCCAGCGGGCAAACATTGAGGCCTTCCTTACTTCAAAAATTCTTCCCATTCTTTTTAGTTAACAGGTTGGCACGTTAATAAGTTCACAGGTCTGCATCAGTGGGATTACTTATTAACTTGTCAACTTTTCAACATATCAAATTAAGCAGACCAGTTCCCTTCGGCGCGCAAATTTAAGGGGAACGGGGGTAAAAGAAAAACCGCCCTGCAAAGCAAGGCAGTTTTGAAAAATATGAGGTCCCTGTTAATTAGCAGCCTCTGTCCGCCCAAGCTTCCTGGCGAATACAACTAAATGAATCGCTGCAAATATTATCGAGATATAGAGTAGTGTTCTGTCGGAATCAAACCCGGTAACATATTGATACAACAAACCTGCAATAACCAGTAAACCACAAAGTCCCAGGCCTGTATAGCGGGCTATTTTCATTCCTTTTCTGTTGGCAGTTCCGTTGCCAAGATGACTGTTTTTAGCGCCATATACTAAATAAATATCAAGGCCGATCAGCATCCAAACCAATAAACGGATCCAGGTATCCATGGGCAGGAAAACCATCATGAATAAACAGGTGGCAATCCCAAGGATAGGAACTAATGGAACCATTGGGGTTTTGAATGCTCTTGGTAGTTCGGGCATTTTTCTACGCATTACCCACACGCCGATACAAACCAGTATAAAGGCAAATAATGTTCCGATGCTTGTCATTTCACCTACTACTCTTGCCGGTACAAATGCAGCAAAAGCACTTACAAAAAGCATAAATAATAAATTATTTTTTGCCGGTGTCTGAGTTTTAGGATTAACTGCAGAAAAGATCTTAGGGATCAAACCGTCTTTACTCATACTAAAGAAAACACGGCTTTGTCCCATCAGCATCACCAATATTACCGATGAATAGCCAAATAGAATGGCTACGACGATGGCACGGTTTAGCCAGGGATAATCGGGTTGGATAACACCATTTGCATCTGCACTACCCATATGGTCAATGGCTACTGCTACCGGAGCGATCCCGTCTTTCCCTGCAAATGTTCTATAGCTGGTAACACCTGTCATCACATGGGCGAACAATATGTATAATAATGTACAAATGGCCAGGGACCCTAAAATACCTATTGGCATATCCCGTTTTGGGTTTTTGGCTTCCTGTGCTGCTGTGCTCACGGCATCAAACCCGATGTATGCAAAGAAAACGATGGCTGCAGCCCGTATGATTCCGCTAAATCCAAAGTCGCCGAATTTGCCAGTATTGTCAGGAATATAAGGATTGTAATTAGAGGTGTTAATATATTTCCAGCCAAGAAAGATAAAAATAAGTACAACGGCTATTTTGACTGCTACGATGATACCGTTTACAAATGCACTTTCTTTGGTGCCTTTTATGAGTAAGGAGCTCATCAATACAATAATAAATACGGCGGGCAGATTTATAACTCCTCCGTCCCAGGGCCCGGCTGTCAATTCAACCGGAAGGTGAACATTAAACCCATCTAAAAACTTAACCAAATAGCGGCTCCAGCTTATACCTACGGTGGCTGCCCCAACAGCATATTCCAGGACAAGATCCCATCCGATGATCCAGGCTATAAATTCGCCCATGGTAGCATACGAATATGTGTATGCACTTCCTGCCACAGGTATCATGGAGGCAAATTCTGCATAACAAAGGCCCGCAAAAAGACAACCGAGACCAGCCACAACAAAAGAAATAGTAATGGCAGGCCCGGCATGATTGGCAGCTGCCATACCTGTAATGGAAAATAATCCTGCACCAATGATAGCCCCGATACCCAACGCCACTAATCCACCAGCTCCCAAAGTCCTTTTTAATGTATGGGTACCGGTTTCCTGTGCTTCATTAATTAAAGCATTCATCGGTTTTCTGACAAATAAGCTCATGTGTTGGTTGATTGGGTTAAACAATACAAAGTCGTAAAATAAACAATTATTTCATTCAGGCAGCTATTTCTTTTACACGGAAGGTATTATAAACTGTCAAATGTTTTTGCCCCTCGGTATTTTTTCCGATTTTCGGCAATCCTTAGAGAGTTGCTATGGCTAAAAAGAACAGGCTTACCATATTTATAGTGATTGCAATGGTCCTCGGCGTGATAACCGGCTACCTTGTCAATCAATATGGGAACGGCTCCAAAATAACTTATACTCCCGCAAAGGATTTTACCGGATCCGATACGATTGTTTTAAAAGTTTCTGGTAGCAAATTGATCCAACCTATTATTGTTGTTAAGGACTCATCTGCCTACCGCAACACAACTGACAGCCTGAAGAACTGGGCCTGGATTGTTGTTACCAATACTACGGCCGCATATACGCCTGCGGCTATTCCGATCTCTGTAGCTTCCGGGAATTCAATGGTCACTCTTAAAGGAATTAGCAAGGGTCCGGCCCATGGCACAGCTACCATTAAGTCTATTCAATCTTTTGCCGATATCATTCGGCTGCTTACTACTATATTTCTTCGCCTTGTTCAGATGATCATTGCCCCGCTGGTGTTTACCACACTGGTGGTCGGCATTGCCAAACTGGGCGATCTGAAATCAGTTGGCAGGGTTGGAGGCAAGGCCATGCTCTGGTTTATATCTGCATCCCTGGTCAGTTTATTACTGGGATTGGTACTGGTAAATTTCTTTCAGCCAGGAATGGCTATTGATATGAGCATTGCCGACAAGAGCGGGGCCAGTGAACTTGTCAGCAAAACGCAGGATTTTTCGCTGCAAAAATTTGTTGAACATGTCATTCCCAAGAGTGTGTTCGAAGCTATGTCGACCAACGAGATTTTGCAATTGGTGATCTTTAGTATTTTTTTCGGTGTAGCCTGTACTACTCTGGGCGATTATGCAAAACCCCTGATCCATGCGCTTGAAATCGCTTCGCATGTTATATTAAAAATGGTGACCTATGTAATGAACTTCGCCCCGCTGGGTGTGTTTGGAGCCATAGCAGCTGTGGTGGCCACGAAGGGACTGGCTGTTTTTGGTTTTTATGGACAATACCTTCTATATTTTTTAATAGGCATTGTATTGTTATGGATTATTATGCTTACGGTAGGATTTTTAATCTTGAGAAATAAAGTTCCTTCACTGTTAAGACATATTGCGCAGCCAATGCTCATCGCTTTCAGTACTACGAGCAGTGAAGCAGTTTTTCCCCGGCTGACAGAAGAATTGGAGCGATTTGGATGTAAGGACAAGATTGTAGCTTTTGTTTTGCCCCTGGGTTATTCATTCAACCTGGACGGCAGCATGATGTATATGACGTTTGCCAGTATCACGATCGCACAGGTCTACGGTATTCATCTCGATACGGTGACGCAGATAACGATGCTCCTGGTATTGATGCTGACAAGCAAGGGAGTAGCAGGTGTTCCGAGGGCCTCGCTGGTAGTTGTGATCGCCACTTGCGCCATGTTTAAAATACCACCTGAGGGTATTGCATTAATATTGCCGATCGACCATTTTTGCGATATGTTCAGGACCGGGACGAATGTACTGGGCAATGCACTCGCTACAAGTGTTGTCAGCAAATGGGAAGGAGCGTTGGGAGGCAGTCAACCTGAATTAATTAAGAACTGAAATATATGGATACATTTTTACTGGATAGTGGAGGCTTTATTCAACGGTTTATAGAATGGATCATTAATTACGGAGGCCTATACATTCTTCTACTGATCGTATTTGCGGAAACAGGTTTGTTTATCGGCTTTTTCTTCCCTGGAGATTCGTTGTTGTTTGCTGCCGGGATTTATATGGATGACCTGGCGAGGGAGCTATTTAACCTGGATAAGAGCGCATCGGTTCACAGTTATCAATGGATCGTGATCATGATCATGGTAATGATCGCTTCCATATTGGGTAATATGGCGGGTTATTGGTTTGGACGAAAAACCGGGCCGCTACTTTACGAGCGAAGAGAGACCTGGTTGTTTAAAAAGAAGCATCTCATACGTGCCAAAGAGTTTTATGACAGGTATGGCAAGGGCACCATCTTCCTGGCGAAATTTCTTCCTATTATCCGCACATTTGCTCCCATCGTTGGCGGGATGGTCAAGATGCCGGGGCATATATTCATGTTTTACAATATTATCGGTAGTGTTTGCTGGGTATCTACGATGATGCTGGGTGGTCATTTCCTTGAATCCTGGGCACAAAGGAAATTTGACTTCAGCCTTAAGGATCATATTGAAATTATCACGATCGCAATCATCCTGGTGACGACCTTGCCGGTGCTTTATAAATTATTTTTCAACAGGGACAAGCAGGATACTACGGTGCCGCCTGCCGACAATAAGATCAATCCATAAGCAATGGAGAAAAAAGCTCCTTCAATATTCAATATCGCCGTTATTGTTGCTGCCCTTGGTTATTTTGTTGACATATATGATCTGCTTTTATTTACAATAGTTCGCGAACCCAGTCTTCGTGACCTGGGTGTGAACATGCTGGATGGTAAAGCAGTTTTAGCAGCCAGCACAAAAGTGATCAACTGGCAGATGTTTGGCTTACTGATCGGGGGAATTATCTGGGGTATCATGGGTGACAAACGAGGAAGGCTTTCAGTGTTGTTTGGTTCGATCATACTTTATTCAATAGCTAATTTTATTACCGGCTTTGTTCACAACACAGACCAGTATGCCCATGCACGGTTCGCTGCAGGTATTGGCCTCGCCGGTGAATTGGGCGCAGGCATCACGCTCGTCAGTGAGCTATTGCCAAAAGCAAAAAGAGGTATCGGAACATCGTTGGTGGCGGGTATAGGGTTGTTTGGAGCGGTGGCGGCCTATTTCACATTTAAGTTTACCGACAACGATTGGCGACTTTGTTACAAGATTGGTGCTGGTATGGGAGTGTTGCTATTATTCCTTCGAATAACAGTAGCCGAAAGCGGGATGTTTAAACAGGTAAAACAACAGAATGTATCAAGAGGTAATATCTTCATGTTCTTTACCAATGGCCAACGATTTAAGAAATATATTCTCGCTATTCTCATTGGGTTGCCGACCTGGTATGTCATTGGTATACTGGTGAACTACAGCAATCGATTTGCAACTGCATTTTACGGGAAGAATAGTATTGAATCGGGGAGGGCTATCATGTATGCCTATGCCGCAATCGCAGTAGGCGATATCCTGGTGGGTTTTGTCAGCCAGTATTTTAAAGGCCGAAAAAAAGCGTTGTATATTTTTTACGTCATTGCTATTCTTTCAGGAGTTCTATTCTTCAGCGGCGTTATTAATTCCGATGGCGCGATGTACGCCGTTTGTGCCCTGCTGGGTTTCAGCACAGGATTTTGGGCCATATTCGTTACCATGGGTGCCGAACAATTTGGGACCAATCTCCGGGCAACTGCAGCAACCACGATCCCCAATATGGTAAGGGGTGCCCTTCCATTGATTAATATGCTATTTCTTGACCTGTTTCAAAAAAGTTGGGGCTGGGATATCGTCAAAAGTGGTATCATTACCGGAAGCATCGTGATGGTCATTACATTGATTGCAGCTTATTTTACAGAAGAGACCTTTCATAAGGACCTGAATTATGTTGAAGTTGAAGAAACATTGCCATAGATAAATTGATCCTATTTCCTATGACCAATGACCTTGAAAATACAGCAATCATTCCTGACGCTGCCCTTACAAAAAGGATAGGGCATAAGTTCCTTATCATCCGCTTTTCTTCAATCGGCGATATAGTATTGACGACTCCCGTGATCCGGTGTTTGAAAAAGCAGGTACCGGGAGCGGAGGTTCATTTCCTGACCAAGGATGCTTTCCGTTCTGTAGTCGAACACAATCCTTATATCGACAAGCTTCATGTACTGGCTCATAGCTGGGAGCTGATGATCCATGAACTAAAGGATGAGAACTATGATTATATCATCGATCTCCACCACAACGTAAGAACGCTAAAGGTTAAAAAGGCATTGGGCAAAAAATCATTTTCATTCCACAAGCTCAACATAGAAAAATATATCTACACCAGTACCAAGTTGAATATCCTGCCGAAGGTGCATATAGTGGACCGGTACCTGGCCACTGTGAAATCTTTCAACGTGAAGAATGACGGGGCGGGCCTGGATTATTTTATCTCAACGAAAGAGGAAACTCAAAAGCATGATATACCTGCTTCGCATCATGCCGGGTATATTGCCTGTGTAATAGGAGCCGCGCATGGCACCAAGAGATGGCCGGTAAGTAAATGGAGGGAGTTTGCTGCTAAAATGGATCATCCGCTGATCTTGTTGGGAGGAAAGGAGGATGCCGATAATGGAAAGGAGATCGCTTCCGTTGACACGGTAAAGGTTTATAACGCCTGTGGTAAATTCAGCATTAACGAAAGTGCCGACCTGGTTCGAAAGGCCAAGGTGGTGGTCACACACGATACAGGCCTGATGCATATTGCTGCGGCCTATAAAAAACCGGTTATTTCTCTTTGGGGAAACACCGTTCCATCGTTTGGGATGTATCCTTACTATGGAAATAGCGATTCCCGCGGAATAATTTTGCAGGTAAATAAGCTATGGTGCCGTCCCTGCTCCAAGATAGGCTATGATAAATGTCCGTTGGGACATTTCAAATGCATGCAGCGGATTGAAGTGGAGGCCGTTCTCGACGCCGTTAAAACAAGGCTGTGATCTTCTGCCACCAGTAGCGCGGCTTTGGATCGATCTGGGTATACTCGATATAAGCCTGGATCTCGGCTACGATTTCGTTTTCGATCTTTTCTTTTTCTTTTTGAGGGAGAGCCTCTTTGT
Organism: Chitinophagaceae bacterium; assembly: GCA_035694045.1. GTDB lineage: Bacteria > Bacteroidota > Bacteroidia > Chitinophagales > Chitinophagaceae > VBAT01. The sequence goes on along the minus strand of DASSFT010000034.1, from coordinate 1,733 downwards.
TATCGACAATGCACGATAACCATGTCTGGATCTGCCTTGTTTCTGCCGGCACGGATTCACCACGCAGGTACCTGCCCGTTTTTGCTTTTAATACTTCTGTAGTCATACACGCACAATTTTGAAAATATGAAGTCAATTATTGATCACCAAAAATTAAGCATGCTTTTGAGGCCGTGTTTCAAGCCTTTCATGCTGATGGCAGGAATAAACCTGTTCCACCATTGTTCTTCATAGTTTCTTTTTTTCGATGCGGAAAAAGGATAAAGGGATTTTTGGGTATTAACGGGTTGCCGGGCCTGTTGAAGAGCCCCGATACTGAATCCGGGGATGATCTGCTTTTCAATTGCCGGTATATTTACACTCGTTTTTAATTTGCTGTTGATACACTGTACCACGGCTTTACGCACCTCGGTATACAGGTGAATGGAGAGGGAGAAATCGGCAGGAAGCCGGTCCCTGTTCTCCCAAAGGGAAATAAAAATGTTCCTGACTATCCGCTTTGCATCTTCATGCGAATTCAGTTTGGCCAGGCAATAAGAATAAAGAGAATATCCGTAGCGACGTGAAAGTTCTTCTAATGCTGTTGCGTCGCCAAAGGGAAGTTTGTCAATTAAGGCTTGCTCCGGGGTAAAATTCCTGCTCATCATAAGAGGTACGATTTAAGATTAACAATCCGGATACTTGGATATGTTTATCGCAGGAATTGGGTCATGAATCGAAGTCTAAAGTAGCAAGAAAAACGGGAAAGGCAAGAATTAGCCCTATGGGTTTTTTACGACTACCGCTTTGTAGCTCTACAATAATTTGAATATAAAGCAGTAGGGATTTTTTTATTTTATCAACATAGTTTTCCACTCGTAATTGTACGAACGGCTTGTAAATCATTCAGAAACACCGTATAAGGAATTGATGATGTAACTTACCCGAAATTCGATTTCATTGAAGTTTCAGATAGCTATTCTTTTCCTGTGTACCGCTCATCTAGCTTCTGCACAGAACGATAGTATTTATACTTTTCTAATACGTGACAGCGTCAGGGTGACGTTTGACCGGCCTGGTAATTTTTCAAAACATAGAAAAACCATCATAACTTTTTTTGCTCTGCCTAACGGGAATACGACTGAACAGACCATGGGTAAGAGAATGAAAGAAGGAGATGACTGGCATTTTGATATCCAGCATATAAGAGCCCAGACCAAATTTATCAGGCAACAATTAGCCGACAAAAATTTTGTCGTTATCTACCTGGAAAATAGTTATAAAAGCTGGCCTGCCTGGAAGCAGCGACACCCGGACTTTAGAACGATCATCCCTCATATCATTGATTCTTTAAGCTCGTTGGTAACCTCGAAACAGAAGGACATTTATCTGAGTGGACATAGCGGTGGAGGCAGTTTTATATTCGGATATATAGCAGCTGTTGATAAAATACCTCAGGCGATTAAACGGATCAGTTTCCTGGATAGTGATTATGGGTACGACAGCACGTACTATCCAAAATTCAGGGATTGGCTGAAAAATATCAAAGGTTCCGTGTTAAACGTGTTTGCCTATAATGACAGCATTGCTTTATTAAACGGTAAATCCTTTGTTTCAGCAACCGGTGGCACCTGGTACCGGAGCCGTATTTTTTTAAATGATCTCCGGTCTGACTTTTCTTTTGATAAAACCCGGGACGATAGTTTGATCGTTTACAAATCCAGCTCCAATTCTATTCAGTTCTTTTTTAAAAC
>DASSFT010000033.1:0-2256 GCA_035694045.1 Chitinophagaceae bacterium | reverse complement strand
GATGAAGTGATACAGTTTGCGATGAACGGGGAGAAGCTTGCTTCAGGTGTTAAACATGCGGATAATATCGCTCCCTGTATTGCAGGTGGTGTCAGTTTGATACGAAGTATTTATCCCCTTGATATCATTGCCATCGATTCGCCTCCCCTATATGTCACCGTAGTACATCCCCAGATCGAGGTAAGAACATCGGACGCCAGGCAGATATTGCGTAAACAAGTGTTGCTCAAGGACGCCATTAAACAATGGGGCAATATCGCGGGACTTGTAACAGGATTTTTAAAACATGACTATGACCTGATCGGTCGCTCGCTGGAAGATGTCATCATTGAACCGGTAAGAAGCATTTTGATCCCTGGTTTTAGTGAAATTAAAACTAAATGTCGTGAGGCAGGTGCATTAGGAGGCGGTATCTCCGGCTCCGGGCCCTCGATCTTTATGCTGAGTGTGGATGAAAAAACAGCAAAGGCAACGGAAAAAGTAATGAAAGAAGTATATGAAAAGATCGGTGTGGACTATTACACGTATGTCACAACGATCAATAAAAAAGGTGTTGAAATAATTTAAACAAGTAAGCTCACTCGTCATTGCGAGGAGCGAAGAGACGAAGCAATGAAATTTTATAGTACAAATAACCAGTCTCCTGCCGTTGATTTCAAAGAGGCAACGATTAACGGCCAGGCTCCGGACAAAGGATTGTATTTTCCCACAAGCATACCCGTATTCGAAAAGAATTTCATAAAGAATATTGATAAGCTTTCCAACGAAGAGATTGCCTTCGGCGTTATAGCACCCTATGTTGGTGACACTATTCCGCCAGATAAGCTAAAGCAAATCGTCGCTGAAACTGTCAACTTTCCCATTCCACTTATCCAAATTACCGATTCCATTTATTCGCTCGAATTATTTCACGGGCCGACGCTTGCCTTCAAAGATATCGGGGCAAGATTTATGAGTCGTTGTCTTGGATATTTTGTCGACAAAGGTCAAACCGTGACGGTACTTGTAGCCACTTCAGGCGATACCGGCGGTGCTGTTGCCAATGGTTTTTATGGAGTGGAGGGCGTCGAGGTAGTGATCTTATATCCCTCTGGCAAAGTAAGCCCTGTACAGGAAAAACAACTAACCACTCCCGGAAAAAACATCCATGCACTGGAAGTGGAAGGAAGCTTTGACGATTGCCAGCAAATGGTTAAGCAGGCTTTTGCCGATGAGCAGATCAGGAAAAAGCGTTTTCTCACTTCAGCCAACTCTATCAATGTAGCGCGATGGCTGCCCCAACAGTTCTATTATCTTTTTGCTTACAGGCAATGGCCGGACAAAGAAAATCCGCCGGTGATCAGTGTACCCAGCGGCAATTTTGGAAATATCTGTGCCGGCTTGCTGGCGCATCGCTCAGGTTTACCGGTCGCGCATTTCATTGCGGCCTGTAATGCCAATGATGTAGTGCCCAAATTTATGCAAACAAAAAAGTTTGAACCAAAGCCAGCCCTTTCTACTTTGTCAAATGCCATGGATGTTGGCAACCCAAGCAATTTTGTCAGGATACTGGAATTATTTCAACATGAAATTCCCGGGTTGGAAAAGGTTTTTAGCTCGATATCGATAACTGATAAAGAAACTACTGCTGCCATTGCAGAGGTATTCCGGCAATACCAGTATACACTCGACCCACATGGAGCCGTTGGCTACCTTGCTTTGAAATCATGGCTTGAAAAGTACCCGGGACAAAAGGGGATTTTCCTCGAAACAGCTCATCCCATCAAATTTCCAGAAGCAGTGGAAAAATATACCGGGTCTTCTTTGACAATGCCGGCATCCATGCAGGGCATTATCAATAAGAAAAAAGTTAGCACGCTGATGAAACCCGACTACTCCGCGTTAAAGGATTTCCTGATGAGCCGGCCGGAAATCATTGTGCAATAATCGTTATTATCTTTGCAGCGGAGATTGAGCGATGCATAATATCGAACCATTTTATAACTGGCGTCACATATACGTAAGCGAGGAAGATACCCTGTCGCCATTTCATGGACGTACCTATTCCGAGTTTGAATATTCCCAAACGGTTTACAATTATTATATACATCCGCAATGGGATGATTTCGGGAGCCGGACACTTTATTTGAAAGTGCTAATGGCGGATTATGAAGAAAAATATGTGGTTATTGAAATGATAGGAGAATGGAATGATGCGGTGGAAAACGATATCATGGAGCTAAAGCGGGAAGTCCTGGAGAAATTCATGTACGAAGG
>DASSFT010000032.1:0-4459 GCA_035694045.1 Chitinophagaceae bacterium | reverse complement strand
TGTTATTCTGTCGATCAGGGTAATGTCAAGCTTCCGGCAGGTGCATTCTTCGATAAGCTTTTTCGTGTTGGCAAATATCTCTTCTACCGTTCCATAGCTTGTCGTCCTGGTAAAAGCGTAAACCTTTGCACCGGCAATGGCAGCGAGCAATGGCGTGACTACATAGGCCCCGCTTGCCGCTTCCGTAAGCACAGTCTTCCCTTCCAAATTCAACCCAAGGGCTTCAACACGTTTAAACAATTTATCGATCAGCATAAAAACTTGTCGCCCCTATGAGGCGACTCGCAATTAATATTTATTCAATGTTTCGATCACGTAGTCTACATCCGCATCCGTCAGTTCAGCATACATGGGCAGTGAAAGGCAATGGTCCGCCAAATACTCAGCATTTGGACAATCTCCTTTCTTATAGCCCAAATGAGCATATGCTTTTTGCAAATGACAGGGAACGGGATAATGCAGACCCGGGAAAATGTTTTTTTCGTTCAGGAACTTCATCAGGTCATCACGATCGGGTGTAGTTACTACAAACAGGTGGTAAACTGAGCAATGACCTTCCGGTTGTTTCTGCATTTTCAATTTATCATTCTTTATCTCCGCCTGGTATCTTTTTGCAATGGCCTGCCTGCGCCTGTTCCAGTCGGGGAGGTATTTTAACTTGATTGTGAGGGAAGCTCCTTCCAGGCCGCCCATACGCATATTGAAACCCACTTCATCATGGTAATAGCGAACGGTCATTCCATGATTGCGCAGGCTCTGTAAATGTTTATGATAAGATTCGCTGTTAGTAGTCAATCCACCTGCTTCGCCGCAAGCGCCCAGGTTTTTCCCGGGATAAAAACTGAAGCAGGCCATTTCACCGAAACCACCGATCGATTGCCCTTTATAATGGGCACCCTGTGCCTGCGCCGCATCTTCTACCAAATACAGGTCATGTTTTGTACAAACCGCCTGCACTGCATCTATATCGAAAGGCTGGCCATAGAGGTGAACGCCAATCACGGCTTTCGTCTTTGGAGTAATAGCAGCTTCGATCTTTGCCGGGTCTATTTCCCAGGTATCTGGGTCATTATCCACAAACACGGGAGTAGCCCCAGTATACGAAACACCCCATGCAGTGGCAATAAATGTATTGGCCGGGATGATCACTTCATCGCCTGCGCCGATACCGAGGGCCAGCATGGCCAATTGCAATGCAGAGGTTCCGTTATCAACGCCGACTGCATATTTTGTACCGCAGAACTGCGCAAAACTCTTTTCAAATGTTTCTACAAAAGGACCGCCGGAAAAGGCTGTGTTCTCATAAACTTTTTCAAATGCTTCAAAGACTTCCTGTTTGATCTGCTGATGTTGCCCTTTAAGGTCGAGGCACGGTATTTTCTTTTCCATGAAATTTTCGTCTAAAGGTTTTGATTATATGTTTTTAAAAAATTTTGCTGGACTACCGGCAACCACTGAATTGGGAGCAACATCCTTGGTGACAACGGCACCTGCGCCCACCAATGCATTCTCGCCGATGGTAACACCACAGAGAATGGTCGCGTTGCTGCCGATAGAAGCTCCTTTTTTCACATAAGTTTCTACCAGTTTCCAATCCTCTTCCGTTTGGGGCGTACCGTCGGGACGGGTAGCTCTTGGAAAAAGATCGTTGGTGAACATCACCCCATGACCGATAAATACATTGTCTTCGATGTGTACGCCCTCGCAGATAAATGTATGACTGGATATCTTGCAGCTTTTACCGATCGTTGCGCCCTTTTGTATTTCTACAAAAGCTCCCACCCTGCTATTATCCCCTATTTTGCAACCGTAGGCATTGACGAAGTTGAATATCCTGACGTTCTCTCCTACTTCAACATTGTTCAGGCTCTGCTTATCATTATTGATGGTGATCTTCTCCATGATGGCTCGTAATTTTATCTGATGCAAACTTCTTTGCCGTTCTCCTTAATAGATTTTTGTGAAGCTTCCAGTATTCGTACTACCTGCCTGCCAAGACAAGCATTAGCCCTGGGTTCCTTTTTGCCGATGATTGATTGAACAAAATCATTCGCAACCCCTAACAAAGCTTCCTGGGTTGACAATTTGGGGATGTATACATCGCCGGTCCGGTAGTCCACCATGATCTTGTTCTTATCTTCTTCTGTCTTATGTTTAAAACCTGTATCATACACCCGAATTTTTTCGGAAGGTTCCAGGTCATTGTATACGATCATTTTTGAATCGCCACCTATCAATGTCTGTCTTACTTTCACGGGTGAAGTCCAGGATACATTGAAATGAGCGATAAAATCAGAATCATAGTTAACGGTCATATACGCTATGTTCTCGATGCCGTTTTGCGTATGCGAGATACCGGTAGCATTGATGCTCGCCGGAGTTTCTTTTACGAGGTAAGTAAGGATGGAAAGGTCATGCGGTGCAAGATCCCATATCACATTTACATCAGGCTGAAACAGCCCGAGGTTGATACGGCTTGAATCAAAGTACTGCGGTGTGCCGATTACTTTGCTGTCCATGATTTCTTTCATCTTCTGTACGGCACCGGTATAAAGAAAGGTATGGTCTACCATCAGGGTAAGACCTCTTTTCGCAGCCAGTTCAATCAGTTCATCTGCTTCTGCGACGGAAGCTGTCATGGGCTTTTCAATCAGCACATGTTTGCCGGCCATCAATGCTTTTTTAGCCAGCGGGAAATGACTGAATACCGAAGTGGCGATGACAACTGCATCAATATTCGTGTCATTGATGATGTCATCTGCATCTTTTACGCCGTTGACGGAAGGAAATACTTTTGCCAGCGCGGCCAGGCGTTCCGGACGAGCATCCGCAACTGCTTTCAGTGTGCAATCATTGGCGGCAAAGAAATTCCTGGCCAGGTTTGGGCCCCAATAGCCATAGCCAATAATCCCAAGGTTAATAGTTTTCATTGCTTGTACAAATTATAAGCTTTATTAAGAGTTTATAGTCACGTGTCTGTTACGCTGCAAATCAGGTGCTTTCCGGTTTTTCTGAACAGGGGATTTTCAGATGCCTCATCTTTCGGGTGGGCAATTGACCGGGTCTTTAAGGCAAATCAGGATTTAAAAAAAAGGGATAGAACGATAGAACATTGGGTACTTTAATTCCGGCTCTTTAAGTATCGAAAGACAGTATTTGACTCATCTTTTGCCGGTACTTCTAATCAGGATAGCTTCGCAAAATAATAAAATTATTCCCGTATTTTCTATACCCTGCCGTAAAAAAATCTTTTTTTAAAAGCTGATTTCCCACTATTTATCTTTAAACCATGGCTTTACTCTTTTGCCCAGCCAGCAACTGGCTCACAAAAAGTGATTTTACGCCTCCCCGGCCCTGCCAAACACCGCCGGTTTCTTGAATTTTTCGACTTATTTCATTACGTTTAACGTTTTTCAATCACCGGATATGACAATGTACAAGCCGTCTTCTAACCCCCTGGAAAGGATGAACCCGCGGGTCTTTTTTCTTTTAGTTTTTCTATACCAGGTCATTTTCATTTTCCAGGGAGTGGACCTTTCAGACGAAGGTTTCTACGCTACATTTTACCAGCAGATATTCAAAAACCCTGAAGCTACCCAGTACAATTTTATGTTCTGGTTCTCCGGCATAGTGGGTGGTGCGTTTGACTATGTATTTCCCGGGCTTGGAGTATGGGGCTTAAGGCTGGCAGGCGTATTGGTCACGACTTCTACCATCATCATCACCTACAACCTGCTGAAGAAATATTTAAATCCAGGTAACCTGAAACTGGGTTTGTTGATGGTGCTTTTTTTTATTAACAATAACCTGAAGGAAGTACACTATAATGACCTGTCTGCTTTGTTCAACATGCTGACAATTGTTTTTCTGTTCACTGGACTCAAAGAGAATAAGCCTGGTAAGATATTTTTAGCAGGTTTGTTCGTATCACTTTGCACATTCACCCGTTTGCCAAATGTTTTATCACTTGGCCTGGGCTTAGGAATATTCTACTGGGGTTATTTTAAGAAGAATAATTTCAAGACCCAGTTGCTGCAGGCAATCACGTTCGGAGGTGGTTTTGTGGTTATGACAGCGGTCATTCTTGGTTTTATGAAAATGATCGGCCATTTTGAAATTTTCGTCAACTCGATAAAGCTGTTGCAGAAAATGGGCAAGGGTGGAAAAGATAGCTTCTACGGACCGATGGTGTTGATCAGGAATTTTCTTGTCACCTACTCCTCTGCCGTAAAATATACTATTTACGTAGCGTTGCTGGCAATTGCTGCGGGTATAGCTATCCATATCGCCCGGAAACTCTCCCTGTATAAAAAATGGATGGTGGACCTAATCCGGTATCTCATCATTATTGGATTCTGTTATATCATTTTTAAAGGAAAGATCGATAACGATATCGTCGTTTATTTCTTCGCCGGTATTGTGCTGGTGACAACTTTCCTGTTGCTTTTCCCGCCGACCA
>DASSFT010000031.1:0-3411 GCA_035694045.1 Chitinophagaceae bacterium | reverse complement strand
ACAACGTTCACACTAAGCACAACGTCCACACTAAGCACAACATATTTTTAGGTTAGTCCTTCTTCTTTTTAGCTACCGTTTTTTTCTTTTTTGGCCTGCTTTTTCCAAATGAACCTTTAAAGCGTTTTCCTTTAGCCGTTTTTTTATCTCCTCTTCCCATAAAATTGATTTTGATGAGTATCCGTTATCATATTTGCCGGATAACCAGGTTTATAATTAGTGAGTCGCAAAAATAACCTTCTTCTGCAAATTAAAAAGCCCCGTCCCTGGTGAGATGGAGCTTTTTAATAACGTAGTGGTTCCGTTACAGTTTCGCTGATAACTCTTTACCGGCTTTAAAGCGGGCAACTTTTTTAGCTTTGATCTTGATTACTTCACCGGTTTGCGGGTTGCGGCCATTGCGGGCAGCTCTTTTAGAAACCGAGAAAGTACCGAAACCAACAAGCGTAACTTTACCGCCAGTTTTTAATGTTTTTGTAACTGCTTCGATAAAAGAATCAAGTGATGCGTTTGCCTGGGTTTTGGTGACGCCGGCATCATCGGCAACCTTTGCGATTAATTCAGCTTTGTTCATAATGTTGATTTTATATGTTTTGAGTAACAGCGTCAAAATTAGATGGATTTTATTCCCGGCAAAAAAAATTGTTCATTTTTTCAGCACACTCCATTTTCACCGAAGCCGCGTCAGGCAAGGGTTTGCAGGATTTACGGTTTTGAAGAAAGAAAAAGTCTTTACATTGAATCCCCTGAAACCCTTTGCTGTGGCTGATTTCAGCGTATGTGGGCTGAAATGCAGGCGGGACAAGGTTTTCGGGGAATATACAATTGTTTATGAACCTGCACAATAATGAAAATATTCTTTTGCACAATCAATTCACAACTTGCATAACGCTTCGAAATGCAATGAATTTATTCCCCCATTTATCAAAAGCTTTCTTCCGAAGCCCCACTGCAAAAGAATCCATATACTTATTGTAGTGTTGAATATCGGGTGCGAAATACTGTATCACATAAGTGGCCGCATCGTTTTCTTCTTCGAGCAACCGGTAGAATTTATAATCGGTAAACTGGCCTGTTGCCATGATATCAGGAATGTGTTCGTTCTTTTGCCAGGCTACCCATTCCTTTTCGATGGATAGGTCGACTTTCATGGAAATATTGTAAACGATCATATCATAAATTTTCAGGGTCAATTTTTCCCGGGCCGCCAATGATGATCTTCTTTAGACGCTGGTACATAAATGAAATGATCAGCAACATCAGCCCCAGCAGGATGAATGCGGCTATTTTCCCTCCGGGAGGAATATTTTGGATATCATAGGTGAATAATTTGATTAACGTAACCGTGAATAAGCTAAGCGAAATAATTCGCAATGTCCTGAAGCTGTATTTCATCCCCAGCCACATCATATCAAAAGAACATAGACCCCAGAGGATACTCAGACCGGCCTTGTAATAGAGATTTTGCCAGTATACCCGGTTTTCTTCATTATGGTAGGTAGTCCACATCATGATTTGATACATCTCCGCACTTAACAGGAAAATAATACAACCGGCCATGATCCAGGCAAAAGGAACGCCATAGTCTTTTACCATCGCTTCCTGTTTGCGAAAAAACATAACCAGGTCATATAACAACCAGGTGAGCAATGCCGAACCTGCCCAATGCGCTATAAAATGTGTTTTATGATCGCCGGTTGCCAGTATTTCCATGGAAATAAGACTCGTTGACGGGAGGTCAAAACAATACAATATAAACCCGCCCATCGTTAGCAGGAATTTCAGGGGAATAAAACCAGGTGACCTTTTGAAGAAGTATAAGACCAGCAGGATAAATAACATATTGTATACCTGCCGGTAAACCACATGAAACGATGTACCCGGCAAACGGCTCATAAACTGGTAATTGATCTCCCAGGCACCCGTGGCATAGGCAAGAAGTATTGCGGCAACCAGCAGCCCATTCCTGACCGCTTTATTGGAAGGACCATTGACAATATAAGGTTCGTCTTTTTCTCCCTGCATTAGCTTATAGTACACAAAAAAAGCAACAGCAGTGACAAACGTAGTGACAAATCCCTTGTTGACGAACAATGGAATAATAGCTAAACCCGTCCCATACACCTGCGACCAGTCCATGAACAGGCTAACCAGCAAAGGGAATAGCAAAAGCAGGGAACCCGCCTTTAACAAAACGATGCGAGAACGTTGGTATAACCAAAAAAGTACAACAGATTCTGCAGCCCAGAACAGTGTGATATAATTGCCTTTTAATTGCACGGGCGCCGCCAGCGAAATATAAGTGATAGACAGACCGACGAGTAGATGAATGAAATTCCTGTCTACTTGCTTTCGTCTAAAGAAAAAAGAAGTTAGCAGAAGATTGAAAACGCCGAGAGATGCAGTGAACAATCCCTTATACGCGCCATCATTCCAATATTGCAGAATTACCATTCCTGCTGTGTAATAAAGAAAATTAAGAAAGAGTAGCAGGATGAAATCAAAGGCACCAAACGGGATCTTTAACTTGAGATTATTGATAATATTTATAGCGACAGACAGGAGATAGAACAAGGTTGCGAAAAAGATCGCCCAGAGGTAGGGGAACGGCTCATCTATCAAATATACCTGCCTGAATAGCCAGCTTCCGTAGATAATAACAGTAAAGAAAAGTGCAATGATGTTTATAGCTTTCCACCGCTTGAACCAGGACAATACCAGTAAACCGGAATTTAAAATACACAGGTAAGTAAACAGCGATACATAGTTATTCTGGCCTGTGCTCACCAGGAAAGGTGTGATAAAACCGCCAATAGTAGCCAATACAGCCAGCTCGATCCTGTTGTAAAAAAGGGAAAGTAGCACAGCAAAAGCCGAAATGATCACCATGATGATAAATGCAGCTGGCTGGCTGAGGAGATGATACTGGTGAAAGGCAAAACCAATGCTGAAATAAAATACAGTTAATCCGCCACCTACCAACACGGAACTGAATGACCGATAGGTATTTCTTATGTAATGCGCAAAGCCAATAAGGATAGCACCGCTTATCAGCCCAATAATAACGCGGCCGCCCTCATTGACCCAATTCTTATCGATGGCGAATTTTACAAAGAACGAAATGCCCAGCACCAAAACCGCGATACCAATCTTGTTTGCCAGGTTTTCGCCAATGAATTTTTCCCAATCTGTGCGCGTTGTTTCTTCTTCTTCTTCGCCAGCCATGACAGGGGATTCCTCTTTAACCACAACAGGTGGCGGCGTAACAGGTATTCCTGCAGGAATAGGTTCTTCTTCTTCCCGTGTCAATGTCTTCGCGGGGCGCCACGCTTTATTTTCGATCTCGGCTTTAGCAGCTTCAGGCAAATGCGTTTCCGGTTTTACCGGGACTTCCGTTACCCGGTCAACTTC
>DASSFT010000030.1:0-6460 GCA_035694045.1 Chitinophagaceae bacterium | reverse complement strand
CGGTGAGGGGAAGGTAGCAATGGGTGATGCGATCAGTGGATTGTTCAAATAAGCAACAGCTGACCATTCCCATTGCGTCACGCCACTGTTGTTGGTTTCTATCGCGTGCAACTGGAGCGGCTGGTTCATCGCCACAATCGTATCATTGCCGGCAAAGATCTTTACAGAGGGTGTCACTTTTACCGTCACGGCGTCAGTCTGTAATGAACTGCAACCATGAATATCCTTTACCTGTAAATAATAATTGGAAGTTACCGAAGGCTTAACAACCGGGTTATTGATATTCGTCGATGAAATAAAACTTCGGTCGCCCGACCATTGGTATTCGACGCCACCTGATCCGTTTAGCTGCGCAGAAATACCATAGCATATATCTATATTATCACCGGCCTGGGCTACAGGAGCCGGCCAAACATTCAACATAATAGAATCAGTACGGGTACAGGTACCCAGGGTTGCCGTTATGTAATATAAGGTTGAGTTGACCGGGTTGGCTGTCGGCGTCAACGTAGCTGCATTGGTCAGCCCGGTAGTCGGGAACCAACTAACACTGGCAGCATTTGTTGTTGCATTTATCCTAAAGCTTGTGCCCTCGCAGATATAGGTGTCAGGTTCTGCATCGACAACTACTGTGTTTATTTTTGGCACTATCACAGAGAGCAATGAATCCCGGCACCCGTTGTTATCCTGCACATATACATTATAGGTTCCATTTGCAACGGTAAAACTGTTAGTACCCTGGTAGGTTGCTCCGTTGTTTGAATATGAAAAATTACCGCTGCCGCCTGTTGCCTGTACACTAATATTGCCATCTGGGGTGATGCTGCAGGTGGCCGGTGTTGAATTTGCAGTAATAGATATATCCGGGAAAGATTGTACCAGTGTTACCTCTATTGAATCAGTGCAGCCCGAGGCGTCTTTTGTTTTTACCCAATAAGTACCTGCAGCCAGGCCGGTAAATGTATTGGAAGATTGCCACGAGCCATTAAGAATTCCATAAACCGGGGTCTCCCAATTAGTGCCGGCGATGCTAATTGATCCGGTGGTCCCGTTTTTACAGGGGACATCAGTTTTGTTTGCCAGCGAAAGGGTCCTCCATTTGATCCGGATGGAATCACGAGCTATGCAATTCCCAATAGTGGCTGTACAGATATAGTTGGTAAGTGCTGCAACAGGAGTGGCTACCGGGTTGTTGATATTATTACTTGAAAGCGTCGCACCATTGCTCCATGAATAGCTGAGATAGCCGGTGACAGCGTCCAGTTGAATAGAATTATGCCGGCAGATCACTGCACTATCTGGAGGAGTAATAGCCAGCATATCAATATCTCTTATTTCAATACTGAGGCTATCCGAATAAAGTGTTGCACAGCTATTGCCGACATAGATCTTTAAAGTTTCATAAGGTTCGCTAATAAAATCTGCAATGGCATTAATGGCAAGAGTCGCAACAGAATCATTGGCCGGAATGGTGATCGTCGAAGGTAAAAGGGAAACATCCACGCCATTGGTTGCTGTACCTCCATAGAAAAGATTGAAGGTTTGCGGGTAAGGTCTTTTTTGATTCCGGACCACGTTAATATTTCCCGAAACACATCCTTCTGCCAGGTAAGGAAGATTTAGTTCATTAAGAGGCGTATGCGCATCGAATTTTATTGGTTCGGATCGAAGACTTCCTGCTTCGAGGAAAACGCCTGTATCCCAAACATGATCGCCCACGCCGAAGTCGGCGACCACCAGTTTCAGGTGATATCTCTGGCAGGGTTGCACAGCCGCAGTGGCGGTAAGTATTGTTGTATGACCATCATGAGTAAAATAGACGTTAGATGTATTGTCAATATAATACTGGGGATTATTAATGCAGCTAGCCTGCGTAACGTTGTTTACGTTGGTGATGGTAACAGGCGTGTTGGTACCCGGCACCAACGCTATGTTTTTTATCCCCGTAATTCCAGGCCCGGAAATGAAAAAAGCAAAGGCGTCATTGTAATTACAGACGTATTGCGGATCATATTCTTCAGAGCTTAGTACATAATTGAACTTGATACTATCTCCTAAAGGAACGAAATCGAATTCAAGGGCGATAGCGTCATTCAACTGGTTAAGCGAAAGTTGAAGTTCGGTAGCAAGGTCCTGGTCACCCGGAAGGCCGAGATTGTTGCTGGCTAATCTTCCACTGGCTACTCCTATCGTAGTATTGTCAACCCCTGTAGCGGCAGGGCTGGTACCGATTGATTTGGCTCTCCCGTTGGTCAACACAATTCCGCTGTCCATTCCAATATTTGTGTTGCCGAGATTTTTAAAAAAGCCGGTAGCGATCGGGTTGTTTGTGATCGTTGCGTTACTTATCGTGACACCCTCACCGACTAATTTCTGGGCCAAAGCAGCTGCAGTGTTATTAGAAGTAATTTGAAGTTGACCAAAGGACTGTTTACTGGCTAATAGCACCAGGGACATGAAAGAAATAAACAGGAGAAATGGTCTCATCGGTCAGGCGGTTGCAGCAGGGGGTTTATGTATGACGAAGATAAGTATTGTATCAATAAATACCGTGACAACTGGATACATGGCAACCGCAATTTTAATAGGAATTTTACGAATTCAGAAGGGATGGAGGCTGGATGCTTGATACTGGATGCTAGATCCCGGATAAACCAATAAGTCGGGGGTCAATTATGTCTCGTGCAGCATCCAGCATCAAGTATCCAGCATCTGGTAGCGACATTATTACTTTGTCGTCAACCTGCTCTGCCTTATCTTTGCGCCCTTAAATTTTCTCTATGGCAAACACAGCAGATATCAGCCGGGGCATGATCCTTAACCTTGATGGCAGTTTGTATACCGTGGTAGAGTTCGGCGAAAACAAGACCGCCCGGGCCGCCGCCAAAGTATGGGCTAAACTGAAAGGCGTTGATAATAACCGTTCTATTGAAAAAACCTGGAACTCAGGCGACACCATTTATCCGGTAAGAGTAGAAAAAAGGACCTACCAGTTCTTGTATAAAGATGACACCGGCTATAATTTCATGGACAACGAAAGTTTTGAACAGATTGCCCTGCAGGAAACAGCCATAGATGCACCCCAATACCTGAAAGAAGGCCAGGAAGTGGGAGTGCTTATCAATACAGAAAACGACCAGATACTGGCCGCCGAATTACCTGATAAAATAACCTTACGGATTACCTACTGCGAACCGGGGTTAAGAGGAGATACCGCAACCCGGACATTAAAACCAGCTACATTGGAGACTGGAGCCACTGTTGGAGTGCCTTTATTTGTAAATGATGGGGAGGTTATTCGCATCAATACAAAGACCGGCGAGTATGTTGAAAGAGTAAAAGAATAAAGACCATTTTTCGCAAAAAACCGGTCAAATTTGGCCGATTTTGCCTCAGTTTTATTCTTTTTCGGGCCAAAATCGCCAAAAAATGGGGGATTGCTGAATTTGATTTCCCTATCTTAGCCTCCTATCTTAAAAAAAATTGCCTGTTAAATTGAAAAACATGGACTTCAAGCAAATTCAGGAGTTGGTCAAAATGATCAACAAATCTAATATTGGGGAGCTGACCATTGAGCAGAAGGATTTCAGGATTACTATCAAGCAGAAGGAGGAACATGTCACCCAGGTAGTTTCATCCCCGGTACAGGCCGCGCCGGTCTATGCCACAGCACCCCAACAAGTGGCGGCTCAACAGCCAGCGTCGGGAAGCGCTGCGGCCGGCGAGAAGCTAAAGGCAGCCGATACCCCGTCAGCAAACCTCGTTACCATAAAAAGCCCAATGATTGGCACTTTCTACCGCCGTTCCTCCCCCGATAAACCCAATCTTATCGAAGTGGGGGATGAAGTAGCGCCGGGCAAAATAGTTTGTATCATTGAAGCCATGAAGCTTTTCAACGAAATCGAAAGCGAAACAAAAGGCAAGATCGTAAAAGTGCTGGTGGAAGATGCTTCGCCAGTTGAGTATGATCAGCCGCTGTTCCTCGTTGAGCCCGCTTGATAATTTGCTAATATGCTAATATGCAAATGTGCCAATCTGCTAATTAAAACATAAATTCTTCGAGCATGAAAAAAGAAATGATTGAGAATAATCCAATTCTTAAATTATCTTTTGATTTTTCATTGCAGGTTATTGACTATTGCGAATTGTTGGACCTAAATAAGAAATACGTCGTAAGCAAACAATTGCTGAAAGCAGGCACATCCATAGGTGCAAATTCATTCGAAGCGCAAAATGCTGAAAGTAAAGCCGACTTTATTCATAAAATCAAGATATCAGCCAAAGAAGCTGATGAAACGCAATATTGGTTGACACTCTGTGATTACAGTAATAAGTACCCGGATTGCAAATCATTATTGATAAAATTGGAGGAAATTCAAAAGGTTCTCAATAAGATTCTGGGAACCGCAAAAAGGAAAAACCCGATTAGCTACTTGCTAAGCTTTTTTATTTTTTAAAAACGTTTGGGGCTTTGTTATTGTGGAATTAGCACATTAGCATACTGGCTCAATAGCACATTAATTCTATGTTCAAGAAAATACTGATCGCAAATCGTGGAGAAATTGCCCTTCGTGTTTTAAGAACCTGTCGTGAAATGGGTATCCGTACTGTAGCTGTTTATTCAACGGCTGACCGGGACAGTCTTCACGTAAGATTTGCAGATGAAGCTGTTTGTATCGGAAAACCTCAAAGCAGCGATTCCTACCTTAATATCCCACATATCATGTCGGCGGTGGAGATTACGAATGCCGACGCTATTCACCCTGGTTATGGTTTCCTTGCAGAAAATGCACGGTTTGCCAAGATATGTAACGATCATGGAATTAAATTCATCGGGCCGACTGCCGATATGATCAATAGCATGGGTGATAAGATAACAGCAAAGGAAACAATGATAAAAGCAGGGGTGCCTGTTGTCCCCGGTGGGCAAGGTTTACTACAAAGCGTGGAGGAAGCAAAGGGCCTGGCGAAGGATATGGGATATCCCGTGATCTTAAAAGCAACTGCAGGCGGGGGAGGTAAAGGCATGCGCATTGTATGGGAAGACAGCGAAATGGAAAGGGCCTATAATACGGCAAAGGGAGAAGCAGCTGCAGCATTTAAGAACGATGGCATCTACATGGAAAAATTTGTAGAAGAGCCGAGACATATCGAAATACAGGTCGTGGGCGACCAGTATGGCAACGTTTGTCACCTGAGCGAAAGAGATTGTTCCATTCAACGGCGTCACCAGAAGCTGGTAGAAGAATCGCCTTCACCTTTCATGACGGAGGAACTTCGGTTCAAGATGGGTGAGGCAGCCAAGAAAGCCGCCAGTGCTATCAATTATGAAAGCGTGGGTACTATTGAGTTCCTGGTAGACAAGCATCGCAACTTCTACTTTATGGAAATGAACACGCGTATCCAGGTAGAACATTGTGTAACGGAAGAAGTGATCAATTTTGACCTGATCAAAGAGCAGATAAAGATCGCAGCCGGCGATAAGATCAGTGGGGATGATTATTTCCCACAGATGCATTCCATCGAATGTCGCATCAATGCGGAAGACCCATACAACGATTTTCGGCCCTCACCGGGAAAGATCACTGTTTTACACCAACCCGGTGGTCATGGCGTGAGAGTAGATAGTCATGCTTATGCTGGCTACGTCATTCCGCCATATTATGATTCCATGATCGGCAAACTCATCACGATAGCCCGAACCAGGAATGAAGCGATTGATACCATGTACCGCGCACTCAGCGAGTATGTAATAGAAGGCGTAAAGACAACGATCCCTTTTCATCTACAATTGATGAAGGACGAACGTTTCCGAAGCGGGGATTTCAATACGAAGTTCCTGGAAGGCTTTGAATTGAAATAACTGTATATGAATAAGTCGCCGGTACTCCTTTCGTTGTTCCTCTTGCCTTCCTTCCTTTCATTTTCTCAATCTTCAAACAAGCTTCATTATAAAGCCACGCTTGTTGATACCCACAACGATATTCTTTCTTCCGCCATGCTGGAAGGGAAAGATATTTCTCACCGTATAAAAGAAGGCCATAGCGATCTGGATCGCTGGAAAGAAGGCGGTCTTGATGTCCAGTTCTTTTCGGTATGGACTGACAAAGTACCCCGCAACAAGGAAGGCTTCTTTAAAGACGCTACGCAAGAAATTGATTCATTGGACAAGCTTGTACGCAACAATCCCGACAGGATAATATTAGCCAGGACTTATAAAGAGGTAACCAGGGGAATAGATGAAGATAAATTAGTAGCACTTATCGGTGTTGAAGGCGGGCACATGATTGAAGATGACCTGGGGAAGCTTCAGGAACTGTATAATCGTGGCATGAGATACATGACACTTACCTGGAACAACAGTACATCATGGGCATCCAGTGCCATGGATGAAACACTTCATCCCGACAGCTTGCAACATAAAGGACTGAATGATTTTGGGAAGCAGGTCGTTCGCAAG
>DASSFT010000029.1:0-2103 GCA_035694045.1 Chitinophagaceae bacterium | reverse complement strand
GCTTCCTTACTTGAGGTTTTGTAGCATTTATGTGTATGGTGATAAAATATACGCAGGCACAAGAGACAATGGAGGCCTGCTCGTATATGATAAAGCAAGCCTTCGTTTCCTGAGCCAGGTGCGTAATGACGGGTTCAATGATAACTTAATCGGTTCGATCGTTCAGGAAACTCCTTCCTCTTTGTTGCTCGGTACAGGAGGCCTGCTCTTTACATTCAATATTGCAAGTCAAACGCGAAAAGTACTGATGCCTCCAAAATGGGTTGATGGGAACTGGGCCAGTGATGTATTTAAGGATAGCAAGGGCAAAATATGGATCAGCGCTGCACAGATTTTTCGCTATGACCCCCAGGCAAAGACTTTCGATTTTATTCCCTCATATGATCGCCTGCTTAGCCAGCCTACAGCTATTCGTGAAGACCAGGACGGAAATATGTGGATGGCCGGTCACGGACTTGCCAGGTATAATACCCAGTTGAACAAATACGACATTGTATTAGATTCATTTCCTTTTGTCAAAATGCAGGATAAGCAGATAAATGCGATGGTGATCGATAAACAAAACACGATCTGGTTCAACAGCAACAACAATGGCCTGATAGCTTACTGCATCGATAAAAAAACATTCCGACATTTTACCCGTAAAGATGGATTGCCCGACGATAACATTGCCTCCATGATCATGCTGGGGCAAAAATTATGGATCGCCACTTTTTCAGGGTTAGCCTGTATGGATCTCCAGACTTCCGAGATTGTAAGTTTTGGCAGGGAAGATGGTTTTCCGCAGATGCCAGTAGTGAAGGGATCCCAGTTCTTCTATGATAGCAGTGCCCAGCAATTGTACCTGGGGTTCAGCGGAGCGATGGTGAGATTTAAGCCAAATGATATACTTCGAAGAAAATCGCCTCCCCGTGTATTCATCGAAAGCCTGTCGATTAATGGCAAGGATAACATGTTCCTCCCCGGCCGCAGTATTACTACTTCCTGGCAGGACAATGAATTCATGATCACGATTGGCAGCATTAATTTTTCTGACAGCTACAGCCAACGCTTTGCCTATCGAATAGTAAAGGATGAAAACAGTCCCTGGCAGGAACTGGGCAGCGAACCCACGTTCAATGTCTCCAATCTTTCACCCGGCAACTACAGGGTGCAGGTGAGATCTTTTTCTTCAAATAACCGGTGGCCATCGCAAATAAAAGAGCTCAATATCTCGGTGCTGCCACCTTTTTGGAAAGAGGGCTGGTTTATCGGTTTTATGATCGGGCTCGCTTTGATGGCACTGTACCTGTTTGTACAGTGGAGGACAAATGTTGCCCGGAAAAAAGAAATGGTAAAAACGCATATCGAGAAGCTGAAGGCGGATGATTACAAGAACCAGTTCGAACTGGAACATATCAGTCACTATTTTTCTTCTTCACTTGCAGGAAAGAAAACGCAGGAAGAAGTATTGTGGGACGTGGCGGCCAACCTGATTGGGAAAATGAACTACGTGG
Source organism: Chitinophagaceae bacterium (assembly GCA_035694045.1). GTDB lineage: Bacteria > Bacteroidota > Bacteroidia > Chitinophagales > Chitinophagaceae > VBAT01. Next base: position 607 of record DASSFT010000029.1, on the reverse strand, counting down.
ATTGTATCATCTACGGTTGGAACGAGGACAAAACAAAAATGGTACAGAAAGCCGCTTATGGTCCAAAAGGAAAACCGGAATATATATCAGAACAATTTTTTGATGTGTCGCCTGGACAGGGCGTCGTAGGTCATGTGATTCAGACCAGGCAGCCGCTGTTGATAAAAGACACCAGAAAGGATAGCCGTTATCGTGTAGATGACGCCTTTCGTTTAGGTGAGATCTGCGTACCTATTGTTCATAATGAAGAATTGCTGGGGATCATAGATTCCGAGCATGACCTGCCGGATTATTTTACAGACAGAGACATAAAAATATTGACAACGATTGCCACGCTGATCGGCAATAAGCTGAAGCAAATTGAGTCTGAACGATCGCTGGAGGTGAACAGGAAGCAACTTGCTACCATCAATGAGCAGTTGGCGGAAGCCAGGTTGTCGGCGCTTCAGGCCCAGATGAACCCGCATTTTGTTTTTAATGCGCTGAACAGCATCAAGCGAATGATCTTGGACCGGGACAACGAAAAAGCATCGAGATACCTCAGCAAATTTGCTTTGATGATCAGGATGACTTTAAATCATTCAAAGGAAACTTTTGTGACATTGGA
>DASSFT010000028.1:0-7571 GCA_035694045.1 Chitinophagaceae bacterium | reverse complement strand
ATTGTCGAGCCTATGTTAGCAGCATTTGCAAATAAAACCCGCGTAGATAAACCTATTCCTTAGCCTGCCGGCGGGATTAACCTGAGTATATGAAAGCGATCGTCGATTGCAACAATTTTTACTGTTCTTGTGAGCGATTGTTCAAACCTCACCTGAATGACAGGCCTGTTGTGGTATTAAGTAACAACGATGGCTGTATTATCTCGCGCAGCGATGAAGCCAAGAAACTGGGTGTGGAAATGGCCGGTCCTTATTTCATGGCCAGGCCGCTTATAGAGAAACATAACGTAACGGTTTTTTCGTCCAATTATAATTTGTACGGCGACCTAAGTTGGAGAGTAATGGAAACCCTCCGGGCCATGATGGGAAAAAAGAATGTGGAAGTATACTCAGTGGATGAAGCCTTTCTTGATCTGAGCCGGTTCCCGGAAAACGAAATGGCAACGATCGCCAGCGAAATCAGGGAAACCGTAGAAGAATGGACAGGTATCAAAGTATCTGTAGGCGTGGCGCCGACCAAAGTGCTGGCGAAACTGGCTAACCGTTTATCCAAGAAAAATAAAGAACAAACAAGTTGTGTAATGGTATTGGACCGGGAAGAGAAAATAATCGAAGCATTGAGGATGACACCTGTCGGTGATATCTGGGGTGTCGGCTACCAGTATGCAAAAAAACTAAAGGAAGACTGGGGTATCTATGATGCGCTGCAACTCAGGAATGTGAGTGAGGAATTTGCCGTTACCTACCTGGGTGGTGTAACGGGAGCAAGACTCATTCGGGAATTGAAAGGAAAACCTTCCAAAGAGATGGAAGATGAGCTGGTTTCCAAGAAAATGATTGCAACCACGCGGATGTTTGGCAGCCCGGTCGGTGATATTGCTTCTATAAAGGAAGCTATTGCGACGTATACGTCCAGGGCGGCTGAAAAACTCAGGAGACAACATGGAGCAGCGAAGGTGATCAGCGTTTTTGTGGTGACCAAGGACCAGAATCATACAATTGATTTCCGGAATCGTGGTCAAAGCGGGACACTGACAAAACACATCACTCTTCCCACTGCTACTTCCTTTACAAACGAGCTTATCAAGCCCGCTGTTTCGATGGTTGATACATTATATGAGAAAGGGACTTTGTATAAAAAAGCGGGTGTCATGCTCAGCGGTATTGTGCCGGATGAATCGATCCAGGGGAACTTATTTTTTTCCGAGACAAGAAATTCCGAGCGTAAGCTGATGGATATGATCGATAATATCAATTTCAGTCAAAGGGATGACGTATTAAAGTTTGCCGCCAGCGGCACGACAAGGGACTGGAAAATGCGAATGGAACTAAGGAGTCCGAGATACACGACGAGATGGGAAGAGCTTTTTGAGGTGCGTTAGGGTGATTCGTGTGTGTTCCTGGGTATTGATCGAGATGAAAACTAAAAGCTGCACCGGCATCAGAAAATTTGGCACCTGCGCAACTTCGGCATCATTGTCTGGGCCCTCCCCGGTCGATCCCTCCCCCACCGCCGCCACCTATGAATTTGGACCCCATAGTGTAATTGACAACTGATCCTGGTAGATCAGGATCGCTGGTTGCCAAGCACCGGTCCGCCACCGTGTTTGACGAGCAAACACTTCCGGTCTTCATAAGGTCATCGTGATATTCTGAGCTCAAATCATTCACAAATATCACTAACCAGGAAAGCCAAACCTTGAGAAAAAAACAAGAAATAAATAGAAAAAAACGACGACATGCTGATGGTTCCACGGCTTCTGTTTTATAGACTTATCTATCTGCCAGGGCAACTCATATCTACTATAGTCAATCGAATGAGCCTTTCTGTTTTTTACCAGTTGCTGCGCTGGCTTCGATAAACTTCGGTTTAATCAGGTTCAACCCACATTCCTTATTCATCTTATCAACAAGGTAAACGGTCAGCTCAGGCGAGTCCGCTTCATCATGCATATGCATGAAGAAATATAATTCCTGAAGGCCATTGTCAAGCCAGTATTTTAATCGCTGAACCCAGGCGTCCATCCTTATATAATCCGAAGGATGAAGACTATTACCTACATAACGGATAAACGCTTTGGGAACCGTGAGACGCATATGCGCACAATCCCTGCGGCCGGCTGTATCCGTGATGATAGCACCCATATTGTGATCACGTAAGAACGAAAACATATCCTCCCGTTCTTTCTCTTTTCCAAACCAGTCGGGGTGGCGCACTTCTAAAAAAAATTGCAGGTCTTTTGGTAATGAACCGAGATAAGTAAATAATTCTTCTTTTCTTTTCGGTGAAAATGTGTCGCTGACCTGTATAAAGACAGGCCCAAGATGTTCGCCAAATCCCATTATACCCCTGAAAAATTCATTGGTAAGAAAATTCTTTCCTTTCAGGCTTCCACGATGAGTAACACCCTGGAACATCTTAGGACAGAAACGGAAATCCTTGCCGCGGGCTTTTTCGGCCCAGCTCCGGGTACCCTTTTCACCATATATTTTATAATGTGTGGCATTCAGCTCGATGGCATTATAATGTTCAACATAATGTTTTAGAAAATCTTTTTCTCTCGTTTTGGGTGGATAGATCTTTCCTACCCATTCCAACCGGCCCCATTTAGCACAGCCCAGATATACTTTGACTCCGGCGAACGGTTGGCCACTTAGTATCATTTTATTTTCCCCGGGCTCTCTTGGTAAACTAAAATCAATCTTATTTAATTCTTCTTCCGGTACTTTCCCGAATTCCATATTGCCGATTTATGTACAAATTTAACCGACCTGGTTATCTGCTAAACAGATTTTTCGATAGTAACCATGAGTACTTTTCCATCATGCTTTATTCCCTACCTTCATGCCATGCGACTACTATTTGTATTGTTATTTATCGGCAACCTAGCTTATGGGCAGCAAAGACCCAATGTCATCTACATCATGAGCGATGATCATGATAACGATGCCATCAGTGCGTATAACAAAAAATTTATTTCGACACCCAATATTGACCGGTTGGCGAAAGAAGGAATGAAATTCAACAAAGCATTTGTAGGTAATTCCATCTGCTCTCCTGCCAGAGCAACATTGCTTACAGGGCAACATTCACATAAAAACGGCGTGAAAGATAATTTTACCCGGTTTGATTCTTCAAAAACTACCATCGCCCACCTGCTTGGCAGGAACGGGTATCAGACCGCCATTATCGGGAAATGGCACCTTCATTCTTATCCAACCGGATTCGACTACTGGAAAATATTGCCCGGCCAGGGTATCTATTATGATCCACGCCTGATAACCATGGCCGGCGATACCATTACTGAAAAAGGATATTCAACCGAGGTGCTCACGGATGATGCTATCGATTGGCTTGACAAACGGGACAAGACTAAACCTTTTGTTCTCCTGTTTCACCACAAAGCACCTCATCGCAATTTTGTTCCCGCTTTGAAATGGCTCGAACAATTTCATACAAAAACCTTTCCGGAGCCTCCCACATTATACAATGATACAGCAGGTCGTGGGAGTGCCTGGCGTGAACAAACGATGAGCATTTTAACCGTTATGAAATTGTGCGGTGACTTGAAAGTAGATCCCCAGGACCTTGCAGATATTCCTGAATTAAAACCGGACGAAGCTGATATTGCTACCTACAACGCGATCATGCGGCGAATGCCGGAAGATCAGCGTGCACGATTCAAGGAAATCTATGCAGAACGAGGCAAAATTATCCGTGATAAAAAACCGTCGGGCAAAGAACTGTTGAAGTACAAATACCAATGGTATATGCAAGACTATCTCGCCTGTGTGGCCTCGGTGGATGAAAGTGTTGGGCGGATCCTGGACTATCTAGACCGCAACGAACTGAAAAATAATACGGCCGTCATTTATACAAGCGACCAGGGATTTTACCTGGGTGAAAACGGTTGGTTCGATAAACGTTTTGCCTATGATGTCTCCATGCAAACACCCCTGCTGGTAAGGTGGCCCGGTCATATCAAACCAAAGTCAGTAAGTAATACGTTAGTGCAGAATATTGATTATGCACCAACCATTCTTGATATCACCGGCAATACCATTCCTGCTTCGATGCAGGGCATCAGCATTAAGCCGCTGCTTACTGGTAAACAAACAACTCTTCCCAGGAAATACCTCTATTATCATTACTACGAATTCTCAAAAGACCATACCGTTCTTCCTCACCTCGCGGTGCGAAGCGATCAGTACAAACTCATTTATTTTTACACAGTAAATGAATGGGAATTTTATGACCTGAATACCGATCCATTGGAACAGCATAATCTTGTTCGTTCGGTAAAATACCAGGGATCAATAAAGCAAATGAAAGATCAACTTAAAAAACTTCGGGACATTTACGATGATCATGAACCAGCCGGTGAATTAAAATAATCATTTACTCTACTACGAACGATCTGGTGGCGAACACCGGTTCCCCTTTTTTACTGATCCCTTCCAGCACGAGTATGAATTTACCTTTCTGGTCGGAAGTATAAAACCGCGTCATCGTTATTTTAGATCTTTCTGCCACCAATTGCGGTTGCCAATAAAGCGTTGTGCGCAGATCTGGTATTCTCTCCTTCGTGGAGCCCAGATCATACTGCGGCGAATAAAATTCCCTTTGCAACTGCAATCCTTCATAATCCACCGCTACGAGTGCAGTGTCGAGTTGAAAGCCATCAAATTTACCGTCATAGGTCTCAAAACTGGCTATTCCTGAAAAATAACGTGACTGGTAAACATATCGCCTGGGCACCACGTCCAGCTTTTTTACTTTAAGAGGATCATAGGTAATGATCTTATTGTAGTCAGCCAAGGGAACACCGTCCAAGAGAACAAGTATATTGTCGTGGTACACCTCGCGAGTGACTTCATCGAAAATGCTGAGATATAGTTTTGTGTCCCTCAATGTAACATTTATGGGTGTCACGTATTCGCGCAGCACCTCTTCCATTGTAGTGAATCGTTTATAATCATCCAGTAAGTAGCTTACCTCGGGCTGACCATAAAAAGGATAATTATTGTGTAACTGCGGCAGGCTGAACCTGCGAATACTATCGCCTTTATAGATATTCTGTGCCTGCATAGCGATACTTTTTTGTAAAAGAATATCTTCAAACTTCGCCGAAAGGGTAAATGAGGGTAGTATAGAGTAGGAAGGTTCATCTGCGAAAGGACTGTAAAAATCTACCCGGTAATTATTTTTGTTTGGCGCATCTACCTGCGCAATGATATCTCCTGGTCCATAATAGTTCTTTACTTCAAACTTTACCACGCCAATACTGTCGCTACGGGATACATAAAACCCAAAAGGTGAAGAAGGTACTGTCAATGAACATTCAGCTTCTGCAACGGCCCTCCCTGTAGTAATGTTGACGACCCGGCCTGTTATGATATGGCCATTGTATTCAGGCATAAATCTTATTGCTGTTTTCGCATTACCGCTTTCAGCTGTTCCCCGAAACCGCCGCCATCCATGGGTCAGCAATAAATTATCCGTTGCCTTTTCCACTCCGGGTTCATTTGAAAAATAATAAGCCGGAGATTCAACAGTTCCTTTCAACTCTGAGAAAAGGGAAAGATAAGCAGGCATGTTCATGCCATTCATATCCTGCAATGAATCGGCCTGGAATACAGAAATAGAGCAATTAGCGACAGCATCCGTGGTTTGCGGAATGGAAATAGAAAGGTCAACAGCCTGTCTTGTTTTATAAACAGCTTTATCGATATTCATTTCTGCTGTAATAACATGTGCGGTCCTGGCAAATACCAATCTTTCACAAACGGGTTGCTGATCCTTGTTGAACAAGGTTATGTAGTTGATCCCTTCCGACAATTGAGATCTATCGATATAAATAACCGATTCACTTCCATAAATTATATCCTGCTGCCGCGAAACCCCGGAACCATTCCTGCTATGAAGCAGTAAAAGCAGGGTTTCCCCATTCTGTGTAGCCTGTACCCTGGCATTGAGTTTTATTTTTAACCGGTCACCATCTTCGTTGGTGACATTCATCACATAACCATATTTTTCTGCAAGAGGCAGCGGTTGTTCAAAAAAATTTCCTCCGGGCAATAAAATGACTGCCTTATAGCTTTTGCCCACAGCCGGTGTGAATATGAACTGTCCTATTCCAAACCGGTAGGGTGCGAATTGCAGGATAGTATCACCCGTATTATCAACGAGGATCCCCCTTGCATCCGATCCCATTCCATTATTACCTGCGATACGAAATGCAACACGTCCTTCGATACCTTCAACCAGTTGCCCACCTTCGGGGAAAAAATCGATGTAGAATTTAGGAGATGCCTGAATATTTTTTGCCTGCGGCGCCCTCGTTGTGTTGACAATGCTGATCGGTTTCTCAAAAAAAGATCCGCTTCCCGCATTCTTCATCCAGTTTGTATAAGCCCGCAACGTATAATGATCTGAACTTAATGTCAGCGGGAGGTAGAATGAACCATTGCCGCCGTTACTGTCCAAAGCCAGTTTAGCCTGCAATACAGGTTTGTTGTTCCGGTCCATTATTTCAACGTAGACTATTTTACTGGTAGTGGAAGGCCGGTTAGTGTTGTCAAGGCAATAGATCTTAAACCACACGATCTCCCCCGAGAGATAAAAATTCTTGTCTGTGTGTACATAGATCTTTTCTCCCGGATTTTGGGATTCGCCAACCGGTATGTCATGTATTTCTTTGCCAACGAGCTCCGCCTGTCCATATGTGACAATACTATTCAGGAGAAGCACGAGGACCAGTTGGTAGCAGAAACTTTTTTTGATCATGACTTGATTGGACTGTTTAATGTACATTTTATCATTACCAGTACGAAGGCCGGGTCAATGTCGCTCCGCGAGCCGTACAATCCACGCATTGGGGTTCAGCGCTTAAATAACCCACCAACAGTCCTGAAAACTGGGAATAAACTGCATCATAAGGCTGATAGCGCTGGTTTTGGAAATATAACCGGAAACTGTCCGGATGATTGGCGACGGTATAATAAGGGCAGTACTCAGCATAATGCCAGCTAAATGGCAGGTCTAAAGCAGAAACAAATATTCTTTTTTCGGAGACTGTGGAAGCACTTACATAACCAATTACCGGTTCTTTAGCGTCTGTCACACACCGTATGTTCCCTTTTACTTCGGTAGGTTGCACATCGAAAACACCGCCGATATTTTCCGTGTTCTTTTTCATCAGGTCATAAAATTCGTACCCCGCCTTATCCAACGCATATTGTCTGACCAAAATGCTATACCTAACTGATAATTTTTCACTACCCCGTTCAATAGTTGTGAGCGGCGCCTCGAATATCACATCGGATTGAAGTCTTGCGGATGAAGCCAGTAGTATGCTGGTCGAATTGGCAAATTTCCAACCCTTCGACACATCTTCCGCCGGGAACACCCGATCTCTCACAGTATTGCTGCTTCGTATGTAGACATATCTTGAATAATGATAAGATTTTATCTCCCAGGTCTCATCATACTCCCACCGATAGTAACGTGTATTGCCTGAAGGGTCGTGGGTGTTGACATAAAATCTCATATGCTCATCATCTCCATCCCT
>DASSFT010000027.1:0-2446 GCA_035694045.1 Chitinophagaceae bacterium | reverse complement strand
CTTTTTTCCATTGATCTCGTCGATCTTAATGCCGGAATTATGATACCGTTCCAGTACCATTTGCGGGACCTCAAACTCGACCTCGTATGCCTTCATGATCTTTAGGTCTTCATCATAAAGAACCGGGTACTCGGCCTTTGTTTTTTCAATTGTCTTGGAGACATTTTCAGGCAACTCAGGGGTCACGGCTATTACTATTGCCCCTTTATCTTTTATCAGTTGAAGCGAATCCTGCAATTTTTTCAGGAATTTATTGCAATCAACTGACCAGTTTCCGCGATAAAAAACCAGCACAACTTTGCTCTTTTTGAGCAAGTCTTTTAAACGCACTTCATTTCCAGCCTGGTCTTTGGCTTTAAAATCGGGGGCTTTTGAATTAATAAATAATCCCTCCGGGGCTTCCTGCGCGGCCAAAAAATACGATAGGAATAAAAGGGAAAGAATCGAAAACATCTTTTTCATGGGGGCAATTTACGACAGCTAAGATTATAAATATCACCGGTTCTTGCAGGTAGTAACCCTTCTATTAACAAAAGATTATTCCTTACTTTTGGCGGACGACCATTAACCAAGATAAACTGTAACAGCATGTCAAACAGCCACAGGCAAAAATACCTTATCCGGTTGCTAGCGGGTCTCGGCATTGTGAGCGGAGGAATTCTTGTCATCATCTACACTTCTTTTATCAAAAGCCGGGAACAGGAATGGTACATCTGGGGTGCCGCCGCAATCGCACTGATCAATTCCGGGCTGTTCATTTTAGGCAGCGCGTTCGTGCATAAAGTAAAATCCGATCTTATCCGCAAGCAGAAACAAAAAGAGACGCACAAGCGCTACGAGTTTGAATAGTACTCATCCGAATTTTTTAGTGAACATGAAGTAAACCGCTCCAAGCAGGAAAGCGAAGCTTACCAGGTATCGCCAGTGCAACGGTTCTTTGAGGTAGAGGACGGCAAAAAAACAAAACACAATAAGCGTTATTACTTCCTGTATCATTTTCAGCTGGAAGCCGGAAAATCCTTTTGCATAACCAAACCGGTTGGCCGGGACCATCAAACTGTATTCAAAAAAAGCGATCAGCCAGCTTAATACGATTGCTTTCCATAAAGGCCATCCCTGCTGTTTCAAATGATAATACCACGCAAAGGTCATGAAGATATTAGAGGCAACGAGAAGAATGATGGTACGCATAGTTAGTCGGAATATTTGGCTGTTATTGAGTTAGCGAATCTCTTAAAGCTTTTACTTCGGCCGGATCGATGTAGTTATTCGTATAGCTTTCGGCGGTCGGGAACGCAGGATGAATAAACTCCATTTTGCTGCTTGTTTTCCCCCTTAATGAAGAATGAAATTCAACACACCGGGTCTTCTCCGCAAGCATTTTGATATTGTCTTTTCTTACCCCGCTACCCGGCATAATGATTATTCTTTCACCGGCAGCCTCATTCAATTGAGCGATCAGTTCAATTCCTTCGGGTGCACCGGGTTGCTGTCCAGACGTCAGAATTCTCTCGCAACCGATCGCTATTAGCTGCTCCATCGCCTGGAAAGGGTCCCGGCACCGGTCAAATGCGCGGTGAAAAGTAACACCCAACGGGTAGGCTGCGTCAATGAGCCTGGCAGTCCGCTTCATATCTATTGTGCCATCAGCGTTCAGTAGCCCGATAACTACCCCATCGTACCCTAATTCCTTACACAGCCGCACATCATGCAACATGATCTCAAACTCGTCAGCTGTATATAAAAAATCACCACCCCTTGGCCGTATGATCGGGTATATTGAAATGGGGAAGGCCTCGCGGCATTTTTTCAATTGTCCAAAAGATGGCGTAGTACCTCCCTCGCTAAGATTAGCGCAGAGCTCGATCCTGTCTGCACCACCCTCCACTGCCGCCTGGGTAGTTATAAAATCTGAAGTTGCTATTTCGATCAAATATGAGTTCATCAGTCAATCCATTAGGCTTTTAGCAGGTATCAATTTTTCTGCATTATCTGTTTTCAGCGCATAATTAAATCCTTTATGGATAGCGAAAGCACCGGCTACTCCTTTTTTGTTCAATGCAAGAAAAGCTACCTGTATATCTTTTGCCTTATCCTTTTTGATCTTCACAATTCGTTCCACTGCTTTTTTACAGGCCGCTTCCGGAGACAGGCCTTGCCGCATCCATTCAACAACCGTGTGCGAACCGACGATCCGGATGACATCTTCGCCCTGCCCTGTCGCCGTACAGGCTCCCACTTCATTATCGACAAACAAACCAGCACCGATGATCGGGGAATCGCCTATACGGCCCCGCATTTTAAATCCCATTCCACTGGTCGTGCAACTTCCGCTGAGGTTTCCTTTGATATCCATGGCGACCATTCCGATAGTATCGTGATTAAATTCTCCCGAATTAAATGCCGGTTGATAAGAAGGACCCCGGTTGTTTTTGTTTTCAATATT
>DASSFT010000026.1:0-3558 GCA_035694045.1 Chitinophagaceae bacterium | reverse complement strand
AGGATTATTTGCAATTTATTCAACAGGATTTTTAATTGGTGTCTACTCAATAATAAACTTGTAACCCCTGCCGTGTACGTTAATAAATTTCAGGGAGTTATCATCGACTAATTTCTTACGTAATTTAGACACCAATACATCAACATTTCTACTGATGACCACGATACCTTTATCTTCCCATATCTCTTTCATCAGCTTTTCCCTTTCTACGATCTGGTTGATATTTTCTGCAAATATTTTCAGTGCTTTTGTTTCTTTTTCCGAAAGCGTAACACTTTTATTCTCAATTTTAAGAACATTATCATCTGTATAAAATCTAAAGTTTCCTAATTGTATGTAATCATTATTATCAATAATCGTCTCTTTCTCTTCTTTTTTCCGAAACTTATTTTTTACATAAAACCCAACCAGGCTCAAAGGAATAATCAATAGCAGCAACGGATAGAAATTAAACTTGTCTTTCTTCAAAAAATCAATCTCAATAACATAACAACCAACCGCCAGCTTACGACCCCTGCAACCTGTTAAATCGCCTGTTTGCCTATTTATCTCAAATGCAAAGACGGTTTCCTTTTTTTCACAATTCTTCAAACTCACTATATAATCTGTTGCCAGGGAGTTTTTTTGAAATGTCCGTTGAACTAAATTGATAAGTGTATCTGAAATAAAACTAAAGTCATTTTGAAAGGAAATCTGGTATGTGTTCTCATTTAATTTTTTAACAGGAAGCACTCTGGATGTAGAATCTTTAGCTGTAAGCAAAAGCTGGTGCCCTACATTACGTAATACTACTTCTTTATGCTTCTCAGGTACCTCATTCTTGCTATTGATAAAGGCAAGAGCAGAAATCGAAATCACAATTATCATGATCGAAGATCCAAACAACGCAAATGGCTTCATGTGTGCAAAATAATTCATTAGCCCTCAGTTTCAGGTGGTTTTACAAACGTTTTACGCATCTTTTACATCTTTTTACTGCTAAAAACCTTCCCGGGTAGTTGACGCCAATATCTTTACTTTATTGTTTCACCAAATCAAATTATAGTCATGAATATCTATATCCTTGCTTTTTTGCTCCTTTTCACGGTTTCCTCATCTTCTCTTCTCCGGGATGGCCATCCAGACCCAAAAACAGGGAAGGCTGGAACTGCAAAGATCGTTTTTAAATCTACAGATGGCGGACAAACCTGGCAGGACATCAGCAAAGGGCTGCCAGAAAATTTGCAGGTAGATAGTATCCGGGGAAATAGCTTCTTTGCAAATGATAAAGGGCTGTTTTTAAGGGTTGGAAACGGACTCTATCACAGTACACCAAATGCCACAGCTCCTTTTTGGACCAAAGAGATTTTCCAAGGCGAACATGGCAGCATTGCCCCCGGTCAGGCCGGGATATTTTACTGGGGTGTAAATGTGAAAAAAACAAACGGAACGAGTGTATGGTCGCCGATATTCAAAAATTTTCAGGAGACACGAATACGCAGCGTTTTTGAGACTGACGCAGGTGCAATTTTCATCAGCACCGACGGAGGCCTTTATAAAACTGCTAACAATGGAAAAACCTGGAAACATGTCCATACCGAAGGCATGGATGGGAATTTGACTGAGTCGAATGGTATACTGGTGGCGATCAGTATGAGAAGGATAATAATATCGACCGATAATGGCGAAACCTGGGCGCCCGTGATCAGTGAGGACGGTGTGGTTTTCGATGTAAAAGCGATCAAAGGTGGATTCGCTGCTATCACTTCAAGTTCAGAGTCGAATACCAGGAGGCTAAGTACATCCTTCGACGGCGGTAAAACCTGGCAGTCCATTCATTCCGGCCTTCAGGACAAAGTTGTTATTGATTCAATATGGCGGACCTGGAATGATCGCCCTTTTATACAACCCATGATGACTTCAATTATCCAGGTTGGTGAAAACTTCATTTGTACTCATCCTGAGGGCATTTTCAAATCAGCAGACAAGGGAAAAACATGGCAATTATTACTACCTTCTATAGACGGTAAGGTCTTCAATTTAATTGTTTCAGGCAACGTGATCTATGCCATACCCAGCAAGGGTGGATGTTGAAAACTGAGATTAACATTCACGCATTGTTTAAAAATACCGCAGGTGGCGGATTTGATTAGTTGTGCACAAGCTGAAAAAAAATAAAAAAATAAAAACGATTAAAAAAAGTATAATGATAATGATGATGGTGGCAACAGGATTTTTTTGCTCCGGGCAAAGTAGTACAGATTCTGTTTATGTAGGAACTTGTAATTTGGAATGCAGCTGGGCTACTCATTGAACGAGAACACGAGCTAACCATAAATCATATTCTCCATGATAGCCGGTGCCGGCAATATCGCCATCATTGCTATTCGTACTTCCCAGGAGAAGCAGTCCACCGTCGGTGTCCATCGCAATTGAAAAGAACGTATCGTCGTCCGAACCACCTAGTTTCTTCGACCATTGAACACTGCCATTATCATCAAATTTAAGGACGCACATATTATAGTCTCCACCCTGGGCGCCAGGCAGATCTCCATCGTGACTGTCGGTACCACCTACCAGTATGAATCCTCCCTCGGGTGCCGCAATGATTGCGGTAGGCGCATCATCCAAATTGCCGCCGTAGGTTCTTGCCCATATTTTGTTGCCATTATCGTCCAGCTTGATTACCCAAATGTCGTTGAACAGCAGATTGCCATGATGACCACTGATGTCGCCATCATTACTTTGGGCGTAAGCTGTTACAATGTATCCTCCGCCGGGCGACGCAACAATTGCCTGGCCCACATCATCGGCCGAACCCCCGAGAGTTTTGGCCCATATCTTATGGCCATTGGAATTCAATTTTACTACCCATATATCGGCGCCTAGGATAGCGGAGGTATGAAAACCGGATACATCGCCATCATTGCTAAACGTTAAACCGGTCAGGGCAAATCCACCATCCGGGCTTAGGGTAATATTCGATCCCTCTTCCCAAAAAGAACCGCCATAGGAAGCTGTCCACAGAGTATCCCCCTGTCCATTTAATCGTAGCACCCATACATCACCATCGCCATGATTACCGTGTACATCACCATCGACACTGGTGGCAAACCCGGCAATCGCAGAGCCACCGTCTGGTGTCGCAACTATTGTTCTACCCGCCTCATTAAAACTGCCGCCAAAAGCTTTCGACCATACCAGTTCCCCATTTTGATTCAACTTCATCACCCATAGATCAGAGCCCGGTCCTCCGTGATTATTGGTCACATCACCATCATGACTATAGGTATAACCGGTCACTTCGAGAAAGCCATCGGAAGTAACGATGACTGACGCGGCCCTATCATCTCCGCTACCGCCATACGTCTTTGACCATTGCTTTTCACCGGCAGAATTCAATTTTAGCAACCACGCATCATAACCTCCATGGTTGCCGGATACATCGCCATCGTTGCTATTGGTAGTTCCGAGTATGATTGTTCCGCCATCTGGAGTTTTTACGATCGAATGGTGACCAGGTTCATCATCGCTTGTTCCACCAAAAGCTTTTCGAAAAGCAAGATTGAAACTAGTGGA
>DASSFT010000025.1:0-7066 GCA_035694045.1 Chitinophagaceae bacterium | reverse complement strand
CTATAAGTCCGTTTCGCTAGGAGAATTAAAAGCTGTCCGAGAAAAACACAACCCGGAAATAGCATGGACTATTGACCACACCTTCGAGATCAGCCAACCGACATTTTCTGATCAGAAGGCGACTCCAAAGACCTACAAGTTCCAGTTTTACATGGATGAAAAAATGAAAATACTTCGGGCAGAAACATATCTTGTTAATTGAACAGTTCTTTTGCCAGGGATGCTAGATTCTGGATACTGGATTCTGGATTCTGGATACTGGATTCTGGATGCCGACTACTGAATAAAGGCTGCCTTCTACTTAGTATGCATCCAGCATCTGACATCTAGCATCCAGCTGCAACAAACTTCATCTGTCAATTCCAATTTCGGAATATCCCAGGGATCTTTTCTGTTCCACGTTTCCCATCTTCGGATAATTACGATGTACTTACACTCGATTTTGTAGTTGTGTGAATAGTTAGTAGTGCCTTTGCTTAGTAAAATCGCCCGGTTTGAGTTTATTTTTACGGCGACATCCAATTCTTTGTAAAACCACCAATATCCGTCGTATGAACAAGCCATACCACAACGACCAGGCACATATTGCCGAAGATTTTCAATTTTCAGACGAGCACATTTTGCAAACGTCCCGTCTGGCCTTCTTCAAAATCAACTCGTACAAATTGTCCCTGATCAAGGCTTCTTTCAGCACCAGCAGGGAAGATATGAGTGAGATCATCAAAAACACCCTGTTGAACTATACAGATCCGACCAAGGTGCTGTCCGATACAGGTTTTTTTGATATCGAGATAGATAACTAGGCCAACTAAGTCATATAATTTGTCATGACCGATTTGACTCGTATCGGCTTTAGAGCTGAATGATCTTAATATTCCTGTAATACACTTTATTGCCATGGTCCTGTAAGGCAATTCCTCCTTTTTTAGCGGTTCCGTAGCCGGGATAATCTTTCCATTTGCCTTCTGTTTTCTTTTTATTCCAATCGTCGCCCCAGGCTTCGAACTCTATTATTTTTTCACCGTTGAGCCAGTGCTCCACATGTCCTTTATTAAATACGATCCTGCCTGAATTCCATTGACCGGCCGGGTTGAGTTTTTTCCTGGCATTAGATGTGTACATGGCATAATCACTACCGGCCTTTTGCCAATCTTCCAGTTTGCCCGGGAAACCCTCGTCATCAATCACCTGGTACTCCGGCCCGGTCTCATAAGGCGCTTTGTATTTTGGATCTTCAGTAACGTGGTACATGACGCCGCTGTTAGCGCCGGGAGTTACTTTCCAATCCCAGCTCAGGTCAAAATTCTCGTATTGGTGGTCCGAAACGATATCACCGCCATGCGCATCTTTGGCGGTTCCCAGGCAAACCAGGGCACTGTCTTCGATCGCCCAGCTTTTTATGTCCTTATCCCCATTGAAATTATGCCAGCCGCTAAAGCTTTTGCCGTCAAACATACTTACAGGCGCTTCTTTTGAAACGTCCCTGTTGTCTTTTTTGTCTGTCATAGCTGTATCAGTTTCTGTTTTAGCCGTGTTGGCCGAATCGTTGCAACCTGCCATCATAATAATAACAAGTACGCCGGAGCCAAGGTTAAAAAGTATTTTTTTCATCGGTATTATTTTTTTATCACTTGCATTTTTTCGGGATTCCATGATATAGCCGTGTCATTATTGTAGCTATCGATACAAAGCAGGGCAGGAGCGGCTGCCCGGTAACCAAATATGGCATCTTCAACTACTTTTCCTCCATTCCTGATTGCTTGAAAGAAGTTGACAAAATGATCGTAGGGTCCGCCTTTGTAGCCTTTTTCCGCCTCAAACTTTATTTCTTCAGGAGGCAGCATCCTCTTTCGGTCCGTAAGGGGTGTGCCTGCTTTTTTCATCTGTTCAATAAAGAACGGGTCGTCGGATGTGATCGTCTTATTTCTTTTTAATACAACATCGTCCCAGGTGACGTCCATCGAACCTTCACTGCCCACCAGCTTCAGGTAAGTAGTTCCACTGGTCCCATCTACAAAATTGCAACGCAGGGAGAGATTGAATGGAGGATGAGCCTGTGCCTGGGGATAATCAAAGGTCCCCAGCAATACATCAGGTACTTCGCGGCCATCTTTCCAGTATCGCAATCCCCCGGAAGAATAGACTTTATTGGGCC
This sequence comes from Chitinophagaceae bacterium, assembly GCA_035694045.1. Classification (GTDB taxonomy): domain Bacteria; phylum Bacteroidota; class Bacteroidia; order Chitinophagales; family Chitinophagaceae; genus VBAT01. The sequence goes on along the minus strand of DASSFT010000025.1, from coordinate 4,911 downwards.
CAAGTGAATCGGTGATAAAATGCAGGCTGGAAAAAAGATGAACAAAGAGGTCCCCTGACATACCTGTTCCGTAATCCAGGTAATTCCTCCAGCGAAAGAAACGTAAAGGATCGAAAGGCCTTTTGGTCGTATTGCTGATATAGGTTTCCCAGTCAACTGTCGCCAGGGATGCGTCCGCAGGGATCGGGTACTGCCAGGCCCCTACGGGTGAATGTCTTGCCCAAAAGCCCTCGGCATAGTTCAGGGTACCGATCGCACCGCTTTTCAATAGTTCTTTAGCTTTTTCATTTCCCAGGGAAGAAACGCCCTGGCTTCCTACCTGGAACAATTTGCCCGTTTCTTTTTGTGCCTGTATTACCGCCGGTCCTTCAATCACCGAATGCACCATCGGCTTTTCACAATACACATGCTTGCCGGCCTTCATGGCATCAATGGAGATCTGCTGGTGCCAGTGATCTGGCGTGGCTACGATCACCGCATCAATATCCTTTCGGTTAAGCACCTCTTTGTAGCTCCGCGTTGTGAACAAATCCTTACCCCATTTATCCTTTGCATCTTTCAGGCGGCCATCATAGAGATCACAGGTAGCCACGATCCTGGTACCGGGGACCGAAAGGGCCGTTATTGTATCCTGCGTGCCCATACCCCCGGCACCGATCAGGGCGATATTGATATTGTCATTGGCGCTGAAGGATTGCTTTTTTGATAATGTAAAACGGATGATGTTGTCATCTGCGGCAAATGCGGTTGAGCCAGCCGCCACAGCCGCAGCGGAGGCAGCCATTTTTTTGATGAAATTCCGCCGGGAGGAGTCTTTGTTTTTTTTCATTGATAGCAATTGAGTTAGAACAATCGTATGTTAAATATACTTAGAAGAACGATTTATTCCCCGGTAATATCCGGTGTCACCTACAGGTATATCTTACTCTTGAAAAATAAAACTTTTATTGCTACGTTTGTGAATAGCTTTTCCAATTTCCTTATGAAAGAAAATCCGAAATTAACTGCGAAAAACGTATCCCTGTTTGTATGTGCCGCCTTATGGATAACAGTACACTCAGGGTGTGACAGCTCCGCCCAGTCCCAGGCAAAAACTACTGAAACAACGGTTGACAGGACAGTAAGTCCCGCACCGAATCCGCCAGTTACCGCTGATGCCGAAACTATCCTGAAACGTACACAGGTGCCCATTCTTTGTTATCACCAGCTTCGCGATTTTCGCCCGACTGACGGTAAGATCGGGAAAGACTATATCGTTCCCGTTGCCAATTTCAAGGCGCAGATGAAAATGTTGGCCGATAGCGGCTATCATAGCATTTTGCCCGACCAGCTTTATGATTATTTGACCACAGGAAAAGCACTGCCTTCAAAACCGGTAATGATAACTTTTGATGATACCAGGCTCGACCAGTACACAGTTGGGCTTCCAGAATTAAATAAATATGGTTTCAAAGGCGTATTCTTTATCATGACCGTATCGATGGATCGTCCCGGCTATATGAGTAAAGAACAGGTAAAACAATTGTCGGACCAGGGACATGTCATCGGCTCGCATACATGGGATCATCATAATGTAAAAAAATACACTGAACAGGATTGGAAGACACAGATCGAGAAACCCTCCAAACAATTACAAGACATTACCGGCAAACCGGTTCAATATTTTGCTTACCCATTCGGTCTCTGGAACCGGGACGCTATCCAAAACCTGAAACGTTTCCAGTTTAAATCGGTTTTCCAGCTATCGGATCCGAGGGATAAAGACGATCCGCTTTATACCGTTCGCCGGTTCATTATCCCCGGTGGATGGAGTGCTGCAGGGATGATGAGGGTGATGAAGAGTAGCTTTAAATAGCATCCTTTCCTTTTTTTGGGTACCCGATACTTGATGCTGGATTCTAGATGCTGGATGCATACCATGTAAAAAATAGCTTCAATCCAGTAGCCGGCATCCAGTATCCAGTATCTAGCATCCAGCATCCATCATTCACTTCCCATTAATATTTCCGCAGGCAGCATTGTTTATATTGCATCGGCTTATCACTCTACTCATGCTTTCCCTGGTAAAAAGAAATATAGACAGCCTGCTTGCCGCTGCAGCAGGGTTCACGATCATTCTTTTTTTTACCCGTCATGGCGGCATTGGTATTGAACCGGATAGTGTTGTTTATCTATCTGTCGCCGAAAACCTGCATGCAAACGGTAAGCTGGTTGATTTTGCTGGTGATCCTCTTGTTGATTTTCCCGCTTTTTATCCTTTTTTTCTGAGTTGTATCATGTGGTTAACAGGGTTAAGCCCATTGGCCTTTGCGCCTTTGTTGAACGCATTCCTTTTTGCCTTACTCATCTTCCTGGCAGGCTATATCATGGAACAGTTTGTTTATACATCAAGATTCTATAAATGTGCCCTGCTTGCCTGCATCGTAGTAAGCCCCTGTTTGTTGGAGGTTTATTCCATGCTGATGTCGGAAAGCCTGTTCCTGGTCCTCCTGTTACTTTTTTTTATTTCGCTACATCACTACCTGGTATCCACATCCAGGAAAGCATTGTTGGCAGCGATACTGTTTGCCTCACTGGCATCGATCACGCGCTATGCGGGCATTACTCTTATTGCAACAGGCGGAATCTTGTTGCTGGTGAACAGGGGGATGCCCTTACGAAAAAAAATAATAGATGGCCTGTGGTTTGGTTTACTGTCCCCGCTTTTATTGATCTTAAACCTCATAAGAAATTACGCCCTTGCCGGAAGCAACCTCACGGGGGGAAGGGAAATTTCAACTACACCCTTGAGCGAAAATATTCATGATGCAGGTTCGGTGTTATATGACTGGCTTCCTTTTTTGCAAGGAAATTATAAAGGAGCCGGGTTTCTATTGATCGTCGTGATGTTGGGATTGATCTTTCTTTTTACAAGGAATTATCGTCGCAGGCAAAACCTCGTGACATTCGAAAATATTGCCGCCTCTTTTTCGCTTTTGTATTTATTGTTCATGATTTCTATTGCGTCAGTATCGAAATTCGAGACCCTCAACAGCCGGTTTCTTGCGCCGGTTTTTATTCCACTCTTATGGTGCAGTACCTATTGGATGGTGCCGTTGTTTTTAAAAACTTATCGTCCTAAAAGAAAATGGGTGTTGATAGCAGGTGTTTGTGTATTCCTTCTCTTTCAATATGGCCAACTGGCCTGGGATGAAGAAACCTGGGACGGTGTAAAAGATGCGGGGATCCCCGGTTATACTGAAGACCAGTGGAAATATTCTGAAACAGTCGAATATATAAAAAAGGATTCACTGCATTTTCAAAAGGACTATACAATCTATTCCGATGCAAGCGACGCCATATACTTTTTTACGGGGAAAGTTGGGAAGTTTTTGCCACACCATGCGTATCTCCCCGGGATTAAGGAATTCTTATCTGATCGTCATTGTTATGTTGTTTGGTTCGACGACGGAGAAAATACAGACATGGTCGATAAAGCCTTTCTCACCGGCACAAAAAAGATGAAATTGCTGAAGCAATTCAATGATGGTGCGGTTTATGTGTATGATCAATAATTGGTTCCCCTACTACTGGCCTTTCCTTGCGAAATTGGGTTTTCCACATCCCTGAACTTTTAATACGTTTTGATTAAATCAAGATTGCAAGACTGGCATGATATTATAACTTAATCTGTAGCCCGTTTTTAAACCGGATCTGACATTTGCATGAATACGTTTCTTTCAAAGGCTTTACCTGTTACAATGCTGCTTTTTGTGGCTTATTCTTGTTTTGCTCAAAAAGACAGCACATCTAAAGCTGATCCCGGCACAACAACTACTAAAAAAGTTGCTGCAAACAGCTCTCTAAAAGGCAATGGGTCTGCAATATTCTTTACCGGCAAAAATTACAGGAAGGAATGGGTGACTCCGATTGAAGTTCCCGTTCTCAACCTGTCGACGGCATACGGCGGCCTGAAACCGACCAAATTAGGGGGTGGTAAGCAAACAAAATCCTTACGCGTGGAGAATGCAGAAGGCAAGGAATGGGCCCTTCGGTCTGTGGAAAAATTTCCTGAGAAAGCGGTACCGGCTGAGCTTCGGGGAACAGTTGCTGCCAAAATTGTGGCTGGTGGGATCTCCGGCTCCTATCCATATGCTATAGTGTCTATGCCTCCACTTTCCAGGGCCGCGAAAGTCCTTTATTTGAAAGATAGCATCGTTTACATAACTGATGACCCGATACTGGGAGAGTACCGCGGAAAATTCAAGAATACGTTGGTGTTAATGGAAGAAAGACAGGCTTCGGGGTTTATCAATGATATCGATGGAGGCAAGAAGGATAAAATGATCAGCACGGAAGAGCTGGTCTATAAGCTCGCCAATGATAAAAATACAAGAGTAGATCCCATCGCCATACTTCGTGCGAGACTGCTCGATAATTTCGTAATGGATTTTGACCGTCACCAGGGCCAATGGGATTGGGTGGCGCTTTCCACTGGCGATGTAACAACGTATTACCCGGTGCCTATCGATCGCGACCAGGCTTTTTACAGGTTAAGCGGTGGCTTCATAACAAAGTTTGTAAAGGGAAAAAATGCTCTTCCCCAACTCGAGGGCTTCAAGGAGAAAGCAAAGGACATTTCGCGATTCAATAAGCCCGAGCAGAGCTTTGACCGGTTTTTCCTGAATGGCTTATCGGAGGAAGACTGGAGTAAAACAATTGATGAATTTTTGAGTGCAATGACAGACGATGTCATTGAAACGGCCTTGCGCCTGCAGCCAAAGGAGATCCAGGATTATTCGGTAGAAAAAATAATCACCACCCTTAAGAATAAACGGAAATACTTTAAAGAAGACATGATGAAGTATTACCGGTTCATTTCAAAAACAGTTACTATTGTCGGAACCAACAGGCGGGAACTGGTAACTATTT